>NZ_JANSHS010000167.1:0-2734 GCF_047461695.1 Synechococcus sp. R6-7 | reverse complement strand
GGGGGGGCAACTCTAGATCTCAACCGCCTTCTGTTTCAAGGCTTGTTCTTGGCCCCGCAGATGGTGGCCGAAGCGGTGAAGATCGCCCATCTGGCGGCGCAGGTGTTTTCTGATCTGGGCTACCCGGTCTCGCCTCTGCCTCAAGCTCCTCGCACCGATATCATCCAGGCCATTCAATTGGGATCCCCGCAAAAGCTGCAGGCTTTCTGCCAAGCGATTCAAAACAGTTCTCCTGTGGATTCCTACCTCACCCCAGTGCCGGAGGTGATGCCCGGTTATGCAGACCCGGTGGTGATGGCAGCAGGCACCTTTATTGCCGGGAGCAGCGCCGAGCTGTCTGCCGATGGGCCGATGCGGGATCCCTACACCGTCTACTTGCAGGGGGGAACCCATCTCTACCATGGGCGGCTGGCCCTAGAAGCCGTCTTGCAAGCTTGGGAAACCCTGTAGGCCAACAGTTTGCTCTCGGCTGAAACAGCAAGGAAGGGGCAAGCCAACAACCTCAAAACTCAGCACGAAGTTGGCAGGAGTTGTCGTCTCTGACCAACTTTTCGCTCAATCAATCAGGGGGTAGGATCAGTCTACAGTTGCCATTCTTTAGAAAGGGATCCCTTCCGATGTTGAGCTGGTATCGTTCTTGCGCATCTCCTCGCCGTTGGGGATCCCGTTTGACTCTGGCTCTGGTGGCATTGGGGTTGGCCGGCGGCTGTCGGCTGCTGGATCGGGTGGGAGAGAGAGGCTTGCCGGTGGGATCTGCGCTGACCCGTTCTGCTCTGTGGAGAGGCAGCCAAACCGTGACGGGAGCGCTGGAGGTGGGAGATCAAGTCAGCCGCCAGTACGGCAGCTTTTGGGATGGGATCCCCGTCACCGCTGAGCCGGGACAGATTTTGATTGCGGCCCTAGAGAGCGAAGATTTTGATGCTTATCTGGAGCTGGTGGACGGTCAAGGGCGGGTGATCGGCTTTGACGATGACTCTGGCCCAGATGTGAATGCCCTGTTGGCAGTGCGTCTGCCGGAGGGAGGCACCTATACCCTGCGGGCCACCAGCTTTGAGCCGGAATCCACCGGCAACTACCGGCTCACCTATATCCTCACCCAGGTAGATTGGCAGGAAAGCCTATCGGGCCGTCTGCAGGAGGGATCCCTTCAGCATCCCGAGGATAGCAGTTGGATGGACGAATATCCCATTGCCGCCCGCGCCGGCCAGATCCTGATCGCTTCCATGACCAGCTCCGATTTCGATGCCTTTTTGCAGCTGCTGGATCCCAGTGGAGAAGTCAGGGCTTGGGATGATGACCAAGGGGGTGGAACCGATGCTCTGATGATTGCCTTTCTGCCCCGCACCGGCACTTATACCCTGCGGGCCAACACCCATAAGCCACGAGAAGAAGGAGCCTATAGGTTACAGTACGCCTTGCGCTAGCCCCTGCTCGCCCAGATTCCCTGTCTTACAGCTTGGATAAGGGGGCTTGTGAACCTTCTGATGCTGATGTCGAGATTTTGACAGGAATCATCGTTTTTTAACGCCTAATGTTGATATATGTCAGGAGTTGCCAGTTTACCTTCCTAAGATCCTCACAAAGCCAGAAGGGGCACTGCTTGCTGAGCTTTGTGGGAAAGCATAACATCTTATCCTAAGTTGTGACGGAGTTGAAATATTGTCCTCGGGGATGAGGTCTTTTTTCTAGAATCGAATCGATGGCCTAGACCATTCTTTTGCAGTTCAGCCCCTATCTCCACAAAATGGATGCCATGACTC
This sequence comes from Synechococcus sp. R6-7, assembly GCF_047461695.1. Lineage (NCBI taxonomy): Bacteria > Bacillati > Cyanobacteriota > Cyanophyceae > Synechococcales > Synechococcaceae > Synechococcus > Synechococcus sp. R6-7. Next base: position 974 of record NZ_JANSHS010000167.1, on the reverse strand, counting down.
CTGAAATGGTACGCCAGTTTTGGTCTTTGGTCAGCGAGATTGGCAGGCCAGATTGGCTCACAAAGCGTGACGATGACTTGGTGAACCTGCTTCTGAGCGCCTGTCAGAAAAAACACGCCCTCAGCAGTGTCGATGCCTCAATTCTCAATCGCTACATCAGCATTCGCTTGCCCTTGATTCGCGATATCCTCGTGGATTAAACCTAGAGAGGACAAGGTTTTCCCATCATGCTGGCCGCACAAATCACCTTGCTGGTCTACGGGGCACTGCTTTTGGTGGGCGGAGCAATCGGCTATAGCAAAGGCAAAAGCTCCAAGTCTCTCATCGGGGGGCTGGTTGGGGCCGCCCTCAGCGGAGTCAGCTATGGGCTGCTGGGGGTGGATCCCCGCTGGGGGCTGGGCTTGGGCCTGGGGACGACAGTGCTGGGATCTATCGTATTCGCCCTGCGCTACCGCAAAACCCGAACGTTAATGCCTGCCGGCTTGATGTTCATCCTCAGCTTGGGAGCGGCTGTCCTTCTGGGGCTTAGCTTTGGATCGGCTTAGGCGACCTCTGGTCGCGCCGGTGGGGTGAAGTTTGTTGAACATTCGATGTAGTCAATTTCGATGTAGTCAATTTTCAGCTCTCGGCCCGAGCGAATCTCCTCCATCGGGGATCCACAGTTGGGGCAAGCATAGCGCCGGCCTATTTCTGGCTTGTATTCTTGGCCGCAGGGATGGCAATAGGCAATGAGCGGCGTTTCCCGGATGACCAACTGGGATCCCTGTAGGAAAGTACCCTGGGTTTGTGCGGCATAGGCAAAGGTTAGGCTGGCCGGCTCTACACAGGTGAACTGTCCTACCACCAGGTGCACCCGAGCGATCTGAGGCTGTCCCGGCTGACTTTGCCACCAGTCACGTAGTGTTTGGATCAAGGCGCGGGTCATGTCGGTCTCGTGCATCTCTTACCTGATACATTCACGCTGAACTCTCCTG
>NZ_JANSHS010000166.1:0-6412 GCF_047461695.1 Synechococcus sp. R6-7 | reverse complement strand
CTTAGCGGTCGGAGTCGGGTAGTTTACGGCCTCTTCTTGGTCGTGGGTGACGTACAAAAAGGTGAGACCAAGGCGGTGTTGTAGGGCCTTGAGTTCAAACTGCATCTGTTGGCGCAACTTCAAATCCAGCGCCCCCAAAGGTTCATCCAGCAAGAGCACCTGCGGTCGGCCAACCAAAGCCCGCGCCAAGGCCACCCGTTGCCGTTGCCCCCCTGAAAGTTGGCTGGGTTTACGGGATCCCAGATCGGGCAGTTGTACCAGCTCCAGCGCCTCTTGCACTCGCTTTTGGCGCTCCTTCGGCGGTATGCCGCGGATCATCAAGCTGTAGCCAACGTTCTCCGCCACCGTCATGTGGGGGAAGAGAGCATAGTCCTGAAACACCGTGTTCACAGGCCGTCGGTAGGGCGGCAGACCCAAAACATTCTGGCCGTTCAATTCGATCTGCCCCTCATCCGGACGCTCAAAGCCCGCGATCATCCGCAAACAGGTGGTTTTGCCCGAACCCGACGGCCCCAACAACGTAAAAAACTCCCCCTGCTGCACCTCCAAATCCACCCCGTCCACCGCTTGGATCCCGGAAAAGTTGCGGCTGACCCTCCGCAAACGAATGGCAGGCGGGGATCCCTCCTCTCTCCCGGCTTGGGCTTTGGCGGAGCTGACATCAGAGGCGAGGACAGATTCGGCAACCATATCGACACAGGCAGCCAATGAACCCATTATGAGGGATCCATTTACAGAGGTTGACAGGTCTCAGCAAGGCCGGAAAAGTCCCAGGCCAAGAGCAGAGATAGTGTGGCGCAATCGCCTGCGGTGAAAGCTCGCCGGAAACCCACCCGACCGGTCGCGAAAGCGGGCCGGAGGCCTTTCGCGAAAGCGGGCCGGAGACCTTGTTTCTGGATGGGATCCCTGTTTTTGCATGGGATCCCTTGACCACTGGGGATCTGAGTCCCACCCTTGTTACAGAAATTTAGAATCGTTACAATAAGTTAGAGTCTTTGCTCATCTTTGCATCGCAGGTTTTATCCTATGGCACTCACTCAGCAGTTTCCCGTGCTACTCGCCTCGGCTTTGCGTCACGACAGCGTAACTCCGCGCTGGTCTCAAGTGGCGTGGACCGTTTTGCGGGTGGTGGCAGGGCTATTCATGATTCACAACGGCCTTGACAAGCTGGCAGATATTGAAGGGTTTGCGACGGCTTATGTAGAAGTGATCGGGTTGCCCTTCCCGATCTTCTTCGCTTATGTAGCTGCCTATACCGAGCTGATCGCAGCTCCGATGGTGGCGCTGGGTTTGTTGACCCGCGGGGCAGCGTTGGGTTTGTTCGCCACGATGGCAGTGGCCATGTTCCATCACATTAAGGTGGCCGGCTTCAGCGTTCCCTATCTGGAGCTGTCGGCCATTTACGCAGCGATCTTCTTGGCCTTTGCGGTGAATGGGGGCGGCTGGTTCTCTGTGGATCAGCTCTTGGTGAATGCAATCGAGTCGTGGCTGAACCGCGCCAGCCGGGAAAAGTTGGAGAGCTTGCAGTCTTCGTTGCAGGCCACGGAACGGGTAATTGCGCTGGGCGAGGAAGAGGCCGAGGCCGCCAAGACCGCCGGATCCTGAGCTTTGGTGGCCATTCCCGATAGCGGCGAGGCTGCTCCTCTCTCCCTCTGAGAGAGAGGTTGGCAGTGAGAGTCATCCTGCTAAATGCGGCTGGCAGCCCGCTCCATCAGGCGTTGGTGGGTGGAGCGCACAGGCTCTCCTGGCTTGGGTTGCCGCTGCACGTAGGTGCCATCAGGGCGCAACTCCCAGGCTTGCCGGTTGTCCGTCAGGCAGATGTCCAAGATTGCCTTGAGCTCCCGCTGCAACGCGGGATCCTCCACAGGGGTAACCACCTCAACGCGCCGATCCAGGTTGCGGGTCATGTAGTCGGCACTGCCGATGAAGTACTCTTCCTGGCCGCCATTGTAGAAGTAGAAGATGCGGGAGTGCTCCAGGAAGCGCCCGATGATGCTGATCACGCGGATGCGTTCGCTTAGGCCGGGGATCCCGGGCTTGAGGCAGCACATGCCGCGCACAATGAGATCGATCTCCACCCCGGCTTGGCTGGCCTCGTAGAGCAGCCGGATCATTTCCGGGTCGGTGAGAGAGTTGATCTTGACGATGATACGCCCCTGGCCCCCTGCTTGGGCATGGCGCATCTCGCGGCGGATCAGGGCTTCCATGCCTTGGCGTAGGGTTCTGGGGGCCACCAAGAGCTTGCGGAATTGCCGTTGCCGTGAGTAGCCCGTCAGTAGGTTGAACAATTCCGTAACATCGTTGCAGAGGGTCTCATCGCAAGTGAACAGCCCTAGGTCGGTATAGATACGGGCAGTTTTGGGGTTGTAGTTGCCGGTACCGATGTGGACGTAGCGGCGCAGGGATCCCTCCTCTTCCCGCACCACCAAAGCCAGTTTGCAGTGGATTTTCAGCCCCGGCAGGCCGTAGGCCACGTGGACCCCGGCTTTCTCCAGCTTTTTGGCCCAGAGGATGTTGTTTTCTTCGTCGAAACGGGCTTTGAGCTCCACCAGAGCGGCCACCTGCTTGCCGTTTTCGGCGGCCTGAATGAGGGATTTCACCACCGTCGAGTCGCCGGAGGTGCGGTAGAGGGTTTGCTTAATGGTGAGCACCTGCGGATCGTTGGCGGCCTCCTCCAAAAACCGTTCCACGCTGGCGGCAAAAGAATCGTAGGGGTGATGCACCAACAGATCCCCTTCCCGGATGACGGCAAAGATATCCACCGGCTCATCGCTGACCGAGGCAGTGCGCAGGCGGGGCGGGGTGACCGGCCCCCAAGGGGGATCCTTCAAATCGGGCCGATCCAGGCTGAGAAACGCCATCACCCCCCCCATACTCAAGAGGCCATCCACTTCGTACACCGAGTCACTGTTGAGGCGCATCTCTTCGCTGAGCCGTTGTCGGATGGCTGCCGGAGTTTGGCTGGCAATTTCCATGCGCACCACCGAGCCAAAGCGTCGTTTGCGCAGCTCTTCTTGAATGGCAGCCAGCAGATCGTCGGCCTCGTCCTCTTGGATTTCCAGATCGGCATCCCGGGTGATGCGGAAGGGGTAGTACTCCAGCACCTGCATGCCGACAAACAGCGCTTCCAGATGGTGGGCAATCACCTGATCCAGCGGCACAAAGCTCACCCCATCCCGCAGCGGCACAAAGCGGGGCAAGGTGTTGGGCACCTTCACGCGAGCAAAATGCTCCTTGCCAGTCTCTGGATCCCGCACCACCACCGCCAAGCTGAGGCTGAGGTTGGAGATGTAGGGAAAAGGATGGCCTGGATCCACCGCCAAGGGGGTGAGCACTGGAAACAAACGCCTCTCAAAGTAGTCCCGCAGCTCCTGCCGTTCCGACTCGGCCAGCTCGGAAAAATCGCGGATGTGAATGCCCTGTTCCGCCAGCTTGGGCACCAGTTCCTGCCGGAAGCAAGTGTGCAATTTTCGAATCAGGGGGCGCAGGTGGCTCGAGATCTGCTGCAACTGCTGCTGCGGTGTAAGGCCATCTGGGGTTAGCACCAACACGCCCGTTTCCAACTGACGACGGATCACCGCCACCCGCACCATGAAAAACTCGTCCAGGTTGCTCTCAAAGATGGCCAGAAACTTCAGCCGCTCCAGCAGAGGTGTGCGCTCATCCAGGGCCTCGTGCAAAACCCGGGCATTGAATTCAATCCAGCTCAGCTCCCGGTTGAAATACTGCTCCGGCAGAGCATAGCCCTCTTGGATGGGTGTAGTCCGGATCCCTGGTTGTCCGGCATCAGGGGGGCAGCCCGTCGTGTCGGGGTTGCAGGGTGGCCAGGAAGGGTCAGTTTCCTTGGGACGCGGAGTCATGACGACAGAGGGCTGGGTTATCTCAAACACGTCAACGACAGCTGGAGCCGACCCAATCCTATCCTGCGGGGTTCTGCTTAGGCGAAGGAGAAGTGCCCAAGACGGGCTTGGGCGGACGTTCAGGCAGCAATCCTTGAGAGCGCGTCAGAAGAATCACCTGGAGCAGGATCCCGATCAACAAAATGCGCAAAGGGCCAGCCCGGGTGGCCCACTGGGGCGGCAAACGGTTGGTGAGCCACTCGCTGCCCGACCACACCCCCCAAATTACCAGCGCTCCCAGCAAGGCGCCGCGATTGTTGCCACTGCCCCCCGCGATCAGCATTACCCAAACGATAAAGGTGGCAAACTCCGGTTGAAAGGCTTCTGGGCTGATGAAATTGACAAAATGGGCGTAGAGGGCCCCCGCCAACCCCATCAGCATGGATCCCAGCACAAACGCTTGCAGGCGAAACTGGAGCACATCTTTGCCGGCAGCCAGGGTTGCCGGTTCATCCTCGCGAATGGCCCGCAACACCCGCCCCCAAGGGGAGCGATAGGCCCGCTCCGTGGCCCAGTAGACCGCTGCCAAGATCAACAGCACCAAGCCCAAGTAGAGAAGAGTATCCTGACCTGGGATCCAGCCGCGAAAGGGTCGTGGAATGCGGGTAATTCCCCGTACGCCATTGGTCAGCCAGCCCTCATTTCTCAGGATTTGGCTGATGATCTCAGCAATGCCGATGGTGGCGATGGCCAAGTAGTCGGAACGCAGCTTCAGGGTAATCAACCCGATCAAAAAGGCAATCGCCCCGGCGACAGCCACAGCTATGGCAAAACCCACCCAAAAGGGCAGATTGAAGCCGCCCAAATGCTCGGCGCTTGGGGGTGTGGTGACAATGGCGCTGGCATAGGCTCCCACGGCAAAAAAAGCCCCCACCCCGATGTTGAACATGCCGGCGTAGCCCCACTGGATATTGAGGCCCAGCACCAGCACGCCGTAGATCCCCACCAAAATCAAAAAGAAAATGCCGTAGCTCAACATCAGACATCCCCCCCACCCGGGGATCCCAGCAATCCTGTGGGTCGGAAGATCAGCAGCAGTACCAAAATGGCGAAGGCCACCCCGGTTTTATAGGCAGGGTTCATCACCAAGGTGGAAAACTCTTCCGCTAGGCCAATCACCAGCCCTCCGGCAATGGCCCCGTAAGGGCGACCAATGCCGCCGAGAATGGCCGCTGCAAAAATGGGCAGCAATAGCCGCCAGCCCATGGTGGGGTGCAGACGGGTATCCATGCCCAGGAACACACCTGCTGCACAGGCCAAGGCTGCGCCAATGGCCCAAGTCCAGAGGACGATCCGCTCTGTATCAATGCCGGTAATCTTGGCCAGCTCAAAATTGTCGGCCATGGCCCGCATCGCTTTGCCCACCCGCGTGCGTTGTAAGAAGAGATGCAGTGCCACCACCAACAGGGCTGTTCCCGCCAGGATTACCGCCCAATCGGGCTTGATGCGCAGCTCTCCAAGCCGCCACGGCAACTGGATCCCGCTGCGGTACACCTGATTGTTGGGCCCCCAGATGATCTGCACCAGGCTGCGCAGAATCAGGGCGGTGCCAAAAGAAGAAATGAGCAAGATCACTGGTGCCTCCCGGCGCAGGCGGCGATAAATGAGTTGGTCGATCCCAACTGCACAAAGTACCGTGGCCAAAGCTGCCGGGAGCAGGCTGACCCCAATTGGCCAACCCAACCCAACAAATGTCAGGCCGAAGTAGGCCCCCAGGGTCATCAGATCCCCGTGGGCAAAGTTGGCAAAGCGCAAAATGCCAAACGTGAGGGATACCCCAATTGCCCCCAGAGCATAGATGCTGCCCAAGACGAGGCCGTAAATGAAAAGTTGCAACAGTTGGGTCACGCTTGCCCCCGAAAACCCCTTGCCCTGATGATGCCACGGGTTTGCCGAGAGCGGGATCCGGCTCAGCGCAGCGGAAGGATACGGCTGATCGCGCCAGCGGGACGGAGTCCTAAGAAAGCTAGGGTAGGGGAGAGCGCCCACAAGGAAGAAGATCCATGCAGTCCAGGTCTTTGTCCATCCTCAGCTCCCTGGCAGCTTTGGCCCTGTTGAGCCTTGCCTGCGGAGCGCTGGAGCCATCCCCAGACAGGGATCCCACACCTGCGGATCCCATTCCCACTCCCCAGTTAATCTACGAAGACATCACCCTCACCCAGGCCAGACCGGATGGTGCCATTCTCTGGCGCTTACAGGCTCGCCTGGCCGAATATGAGTCCCCCCCAGAAAATGGTGCCGCTCCTGTGCAGTTGGGATCCGCCCATTTGCAGGCCGTTCAGGGGGAATTCTTCGACGAAGACAACCGCGCCATCCGCACCCGCGCCGAGCAAGGCTCTGCCTACCCCGGCGAACGACGTCTGGAATTGAGGGGTCAAGTCGAGGTGGAATCAGAGCGGGATAATCTGCGTCTGCAGGCCCAACGGGTGGAATGGCTGCCGGAACAGCGCCGCCTCCAAGCCGAGGGCCAGGTGAAAGTGGAGCTGTTGGATGGGCAGGGATCCCTGTGGGGG
>NZ_JANSHS010000165.1:0-2961 GCF_047461695.1 Synechococcus sp. R6-7 | reverse complement strand
GCTTATTATTGACTAGAGTCATGCTCTCTCGGTCTTGTTCGGCCAGCTCCTGGATGGCCTGTTGGTACACCTGGGCAGGTGTGGATCCCTGGTTGACTTGCTTCAGCCAGCGTTGGGCCTCATTGCCCTGGTGGAGCAGAGTTTGCAAGGGAGCTAGAAAACAGCCCAAGCCTTGAGGTTGGCCAATACGCCAAGCTTCGGTCAGCAGCTCTTCGATCCACTCTTGGGCCGCCCGTTCCCGGCCTGTCCGCCAATCGACCAAATGAGATTGCAGCGATTCTCGAGCAGCAGCCTGCTCGTTGGCTTCGCAAAGGCTCTCCAGCTCTGTTGGGGTAAAGGGCCCCCGCAAGGGATCCAGCGCTTCCGGCTGGGCCAGCAACTGCCAGAGACGGGCTTCCACCAAGGCGGTAATCGCCAGAACCATTACCGGATCCCCCACCAGATCGCAAATGCGCAGCTCCACCCGGTTGAGATGGTAGGGCCGATCCGGGCCGTTGGGTCGCACCGAGGCCCACAGGTGGCGCACATTCTGCATTGTGCCCAAGGCTAGCTGCTCCTGGATCCAGGCAATGTAGTGGGCGTGATCCCGGAAGAAGGGCACCTGGGCCGGCGTTTTGGGGAACACCTGCCAACGGCTGGAGTGGGATCCCGTCACCCGTCCGTCCAGAAAAGGAGAGGAAGCGCTCAGAGCTAGGTAGAGAGATGCTTCCGCTCGCAGCAGGCGACAGGCCCGGAAGATGGCCTCGGTACCTGGCAGGCCAACATTGATGTGAATGCTAGCAGTTACCACCCGCGTGCCATAGGTGCGCTCGATGTAGTCGTGGTAGGGGTTGCCGGGATCCGACCGCTCGAAGTGGTCGCTGCCGCCCAAAGCTAGCGTGCTCCCTGGCAGAAGGGTGTAAGGGCCAAGACGGCGCAAAAATTGCCGCAACTGCAGGCGAGGCCGCAACAAGGCACAGAGCAGGTCTTCGTAGCGGCGAAGGGGAGGGGTGATATACTCCACGTTGCGCCGATCCGGCTCCCGTACAAACCCTGGCAAAGCCTGGCAAATGCGATCCGACAAGCCCACCACTTCCCCGGCGGCGGTGCCGGTGTACATTTCCACCTCAAAGCCCTTGGTCAACAGCACAGGCCAGCCTCCAGCCGCAGCCTCACCAGTCTAACCTCTGTGCCCATTTTCCCAGGGCTTTGTAGGGAATTGTCCGGTGGCAGGGGACTTTCCCGACCTGCTTTAGAATGTCTCCACGGGGTAGTTGCGAGAGGGAATAGAGTGCGCGATCCCATCTACATCCTGGGGGCAGGGCCAGCGGGCATGGCGGCTGCCTACCGCTTAACCCAGCTCGGTTTTCCCGCGGTGGTGGTGGAACGGGAAGAGAGAGTTGGGGGCCTGGCCAAAAGCATCCACTACCAAGGGTTTATTCTGGACTACGGCCCGCACCGCTTTTTTACCAAGATTCCGCCCGTGCTGGAGCTGTGGAACCACGTTTTGGGATCCGAACAGGTAACGGTTCGGCGGCTTACCCGCATCTACTACCGCAAGAAGTATTTTCAGTACCCCATTCAAGCTTGGGAAGTTCTACGGAAAGTGGGCTGGTGGGAAAGTCTTCGCATTGTCCTTTCCTACCTTTGGGCACAATTAATCCCACAGCCGGCTCCCCAGAACTTTGCCGACTGGGTTAAGGGCAAGTTCGGTACTCGGCTTTTTCAAATGTTCTTTGAAGGATATACGGAAAAGCTTTGGGGGATCCCTTGTACCGAGATCAGTGCCGATTGGGCCGCTCAGCGCATCAAAGGTCTCAGCCTTGGGCAAGCCATCCAAAAGGCATTGGGGTGGAATCGAGGTTCGGTGAAATCCCTGATCGATCAGTTTCAGTTTCCTCGCCTGGGATCCGGGCAGCTCTATGAAAAAATGCAGGAGTATTTGCTTGCCGAAGGACAGAAAGTCTTGCTCAATACAGAGGTAGTCGCCCTTAGGCACGAGGGATCCCAAATTGCCGAACTGCAATTGCGCAACCTTCAGACTCAGCAAGAGACTTGGGTTCCTGCCTCTCACGTCATTTCTTCGATTCCTCTAACGGTGTTGGTGCAAAGTCTGCAGGAATTACCACCCCCAAAGGTGTTGCAGGCAGCCCGGAATCTTAGGTTTCGCAACACGGTTTTGGTTTACCTAATTGTGCAGGGATCCCAGCTCTTCCCCGATAACTGGCTGTATATCAACGATCCAACGGTGGGGGTGGGACGGGTGACCAACTTCGCCAATTGGTCTCCGGCCATGTTGCCCAACCAAGAGCAAACCCCCTTGTGCTGTGAGTATTGGTGCAACTTTGGGGATCCCTTGTGGCAAGCTCCTGAGGAGGAATTGCTGGCTTTGGCCGAGAAGGAGCTGCGTCAAATTGGCCTGCTTCACGATCAAAAGATCTACAGTGGCTTTGTGGTGCGCCTGCCCCGCACTTATCCCATCTATACCGGTAGCTATAAAGAAGATTTAGCCATTTTGCAGGAGTATCTCAGCCAGTTTGAAAATCTACAAGTGGTGGGCCGCTACGGCTCATTTAAATACAACAACCAAGATCACAGTTTACTGATGGGCTTGCTGGCGGCTGAGAACATTCTCCGACCCGGTAGTCACAATCTCTGGCAGGTGAACTCCGACGACGATTACCAAGAAGAAATCAAAGTGCCATCTTCACCCTTAACGATTCAGCGATGAGCTTTCCTCTCAGTCATCTGTTGCAGCGAGGTCGGCAGTACCTTGCCCCTTTCTTAGGGCAAATCTTGTTGCCCAGTTTGGCCTTGACAGTGCTGCAGATCTTCATGATCTCCCTCTGGAGTGAGGAGAGCAATTATGTTTCCATCTTCAAGGGCCTAATTCAGTGGGATAGCCATTGGTATCTCGGCATCGTGCGGCAGGGGTATCAGTTTGTGGGCTTTGACAAGATTGCCTATGAGCAGAGCAACGTG
>NZ_JANSHS010000164.1:0-1296 GCF_047461695.1 Synechococcus sp. R6-7 | reverse complement strand
CATCAGCATGAGTGCGGGAGTATGTCACGGCATGAGCCTTTGGTTCCATCAGTGTGAGTGGGGAGCTGAGGAGCGATCCATAAGCCCGTGGGGGCGGGGGCAGTCCAAATGTCCGAAGAGACGGGTACTGCTGCTGTGGCGAGGTAGGCTAAAACAGGAAGTGCGGCTGGCGTTCACGTAGTGTTGCCAACCTGCGCCAGTAACAGGAGTCCCCCACTTCTGAGCTTGAGGATCCTGTCAAAGACTGTAGATCTGCCCATCCATGAGCAGATGGGTGATGCCTTTCTTTTGCAGTTGGGTGCGCACAATCTCCAGAATGTAGCCGGGAAACTGGATTACCCGGTAGGGTGGGTAGGTGTTGCTGCCCCGACGGCTCATTTCGGAAAAGCGACGGGCCACCTTGTGGTTGTCGAAAATGGGCAGCGTATTGGCGTTGTCGATCCCTTCGATGGGCAGGGATCCCGAGCCAAAGAATTCTTTGAGAGGGCGGGTGGTCAGTTCTTGGTAGCGGTCAACAACGACATAGCAGGTTTCCGGTAGGGTGAGCTCTTCCAGGGGTAATACCTGAATTTGATAGCTGGGATCGGTGAGGGGATCCTCTTCTGGCCCATCTTCATCTTCTAGGAGATAGTCAGGGTCGTCCTCATCCTCGTCTTCGAGGTCACGGTCTTCTTCGGTCTCTTCCTCATCCTCTTCCCCGACATCCTCCACATCTTCCTGAAGCTCAGCCGCCAACTGCAGTTCTTCTGGGGGCAGTTCTGGCAGAGACTCCGTCCCAGCAGTGTTATCCTCGCCTTCCTCGTTTGCGTTCGGCTCTGCGGGGGGCTCCGGCAAGGGAGATGGAGAAGGCAACTCCGGTTCCAGCGGCAAGATCTGCTGCTCCAAGGCTGGGATCCTGCCAACAGCAACTTTTTCCCCCATGTCTTTGCGGCGGGCAGCCGAGCGTTTGAGATGGATCAACCGCTGATACTCATCGGCAGCGATATTTTCCTTCAACACGCGGGTGATGGTGGTGATGCTCACCTGAAATTGCTCCGCCAATTCGACGGCGGTCGCTGCTGAGCCGCGGTAGGCGCTAACAATTTGCTGTTGTTCTTGCTCTGAAAGTTTGCTGCGAGCCATCCCAGATCACCCAATCCAAAAACCGAAAAAACTGAAGAGGATCCTTAGCCAGCGGCGGTTGCCCCACACACCCGGCTGAGGCCGGCAGCTAGCTGCTCCCGCTCCAGCCCCTTGCCGATCAACACAATTTTGGACAGGCGGGGCTCATCGGGATCCCAGTCCCGTTCCAGAAAA
>NZ_JANSHS010000163.1:0-3485 GCF_047461695.1 Synechococcus sp. R6-7 | reverse complement strand
GGGGGGGATCCACGGCGATGATGAGCCGGATTGCGCAGGTGCTCTACACGGCCACTAGCCAAAACCCCGGCGCCCGGGTTTGGATCTCGGTGGAAGGTCGTGCCCTAGAAGTGCTGGGGGGAGAGGGGCTGATCCTGGATCAACCCCTGACACGGGCCTCGTTTGTGCCCAGCTTTCAGCTGCCAGCGGAGCCGGCAACCCCGAAGGACTCCGCCCCCCTAACGGGGTCGCCAAAGCGTCGCCTAGCGATAACGGCTTCTTGAGACGGAAACCATGAGCTGGTTGCAGCGGGTGGGCAGCAGTTTTCTCCTGGCCGGTCAGGTGATTTTGCATCTGATGCGGGGCCGTATCCATCGTCGCAACACCCTGGATCAGTTGGCGGCGGTGGGTCTGGAGTCGCTGCTGATTGTTTTGATTACGGCGGTGGTGATCAGCGGTGTTTTCACCATCCAGTTGGCGCGGGAGTTCATCAACTTTGGCGCTTCCTCCCTAATTGGGGGAGTTTTGGCGATTGCCCTTGCCCGCGAGCTGACACCGGTGGTGACGGCGGTGATCTTGGCCGGACGGGTGGGATCCGCCTTTGCCGCCGAGCTGGGCACCATGAAGGTCACGGAGCAGATCGACGCTCTGCTGTTGTTACGCACCGATCCGGTGGATTATCTGGTGATCCCGCGGGTGCTGGCTGCGGGGCTGATGCTGCCGGTGCTCACCATCCTCTCCCTGCTGACGGGGCTGGTGGGGGGGATGATCATCTGCGCTTCGGCCTACAACATCTCTCCTGCAGTGTTTCTCAACTCGGCGCAAACCCTTCTGAGCTCCTGGGATTTGCTCGTCTGTTGTTTTAAGGCGATGGTGTTCGGGTCTTTGATCGCCATTGTTGGCTCCAACTGGGGCCTTTCCACCAGCGGGGGAGCCAAGGGGGTGGGTCGCTCCACCACCGATGCAGTGGTTACGGCGCTGCTGGGCGTGTTTGTCACCAACTTCCTTATTTCTTGGCTGTTGTTTCAGGGGCCGGGGAGCGCCCTCAGCCGCGCGTTGTAGCCACTTCTGCTGTCCCGTTAGCGTTGCGGAGCAATAGGGAGAGAGCTAGGATGGGATCCCCTTTCCCTTCAGCGGTGCAGAGCACTTTGCGAGTAGAATTTCAGATTTTCCGACAGTTGCCGCCGGAGCCGCCCCGCTGGCAGTCCTTCTGGCTGGAGACATCCCCTGGCGCCACCATTCTCGATTGCCTCAACCAGATCAAGTGGGAGCAGGATGGCAGCTTGGCCTTCCGCAAAAACTGCCGCAACACCATCTGTGGCAGTTGCGCCATGCGCATCAACGGTAGGGCAGCCTTGGCTTGTGGCCGACATGTGGGCGAAGAGCTGGATCCCCGCAGCCCCCAGCCGCAGCCTATTCGCATCGGCCCTCTGGGAAACCTGCCCGTTCTGCGGGATCTGGTGGTGGATATGCAGCCCTTCTGGAACGATCTCAGCCGGGTGGATCCCTTTGTCAGCACGGCGGGGCGACGCATCCCGGAGCGAGAGTTTTTACAGCTGCCTGCCGAACGGGAGCATCTCAACGCTGCCGGTGGCTGTATTCTCTGCGGAGCCTGCTATTCCGATTGCAATGCCAAAGAGGTGAACCCAGAGTTTGTCGGCCCCCATGGTCTGGCCAGAGCCAACCGCCTCGTCCAAGACAGCCGCGACAGCCAACGGGAACAACGCCTGCAGGCTCTGGATAGCTTGGCTGGTGTCTGGGGCTGTACCCGCTGCTGGAACTGCAACAGCGTCTGCCCGATGGGCGTGGCACCTCTGGATCAAATCACCGAACTCAAACAGGGGATCCTCTCCCGCCATGCAGACAAGACCGCTGCTCTGCCCACCGACCGTTCCCCATCGCACGCTGTTCGCGCTATTCGGACGGAGTCCTTGCCCATAGCCATCCGCCACCGCAAGACTCTGGTGCAACTGGTGCGCTCTGGTGGTTGGATAGATGAGCGCCGCTTTGCCCTGCAGGTGGTGGGCCGGGATCCCAAAGGGCTGCTCAGCTTGGTGCCTTTGGGTCTGCGCCTGTTGGTCAGGGGCAAATTTCCCTTTCGCTTCCAGCCCTCTGCAGGGGCGGCGACGGTACGGCGGCTTATCGACACAGTTAGGCAGGAAGGAAGGGATCCCCTCTAGGCTCCGGGTTTGAGGTTGTCTTGGCCGGAAATCAATCTGGCACTCAAAATCCGATCCCCCACTTTGATGTGGCGCAGCACCTCCGTTCCCTCTGTAACGTACCCGAACACGGCATAGCGGCCATCCATGAGGTTTAACCCCGCCGGGGTGAGATCCGGCTCAGCCATAAAGATGAAGAACTGAGAAGAGGCGCTGTTGGGATCGTCGGGATAGCGGGCCATGGCCACCGTCCCTTCGGCGGAAAAGGGCAGAGCCGGTTCCACATCCCACAGGCCCATCTGATCAAAAGTCTGGCCGTAGCGGGGCATCACCTCGCCTTTGGCGCGAATCTCCATGGGGATGGTGCGAACCTTGCCCGTGGCCGGATCCACATAGCCATCGGCAGGGCCAGGGGGATCCCCGGCCTGCGCCAGGAAGAAGGTCTCCACCCGGTCAAAGGTCAGGCCATCGTAGAAGCCCCGCTGCACCAGGTCGGCAAAGTTGCCGGCAGTGATGGGGGCGCTGTATCCATCCAAGGTGATCACCATGCGCCCAGCGGTGGTGTTTAGCTCCACCTCTGCCCGCCCCAAGAGCTGAGGTTTGTCGGCATACTCAGCAGGCACTGTGTAGGGGAAAGCCCCCACCCAGTTGTTTTCGAGGGATCCCAACTCGTCCACTAGACGGTCGTAGGCAGCGCGGGCCTCTTCTTTACCTTTGGATTTGCGCTCGCTGGCTTGGCCGATCACCCGCAACTGCTCCCGCAGCGCAGCCATCTGTTCAGAGGCTGGGGTCACCCGATCCGGAGGCAAGCCGGCCAGCAGGGAATCTCCATAGCGATCCAAGAGGTGCTCTACCTGGCGCACATCTCCCCGCACTGCCGACCAGCGGTTGTACTTCAGGTCGGTGTCGATTTTGGAGATGGCCTCATCAATTTCCAGCAGCTTCGTTTCCTGAATAGGCAACGCCCGCCGCAACAGGGTACGGGGATCCGTGATGGCATCCCCTTGGGGCAGAGCCAAGGCCGGGATCCCCCAGAGCACCACCACGCAGAATAGAGCAGCTACGTAGAGGCCAATCCGGCAAAGGGATCCCCATTGCCAAAATCCTTGGGCACGCTGCGTCATGGTTCCTACCGACTGCAAAACCACTCCTGTCTCAGCCTGACATCCCACCGTCACAGGCGGCAAGCGTTGTCAGACCTCGATTGAGATTTCAACGACTGGCGTGCTCCACCTGGGGGAAAGCCGTCATCGCTACACGACGCTTTTGCGACCGCAATAGCGGGACCAACTTCTCCAAGGGCATGGCTACACGGCTCTGATACATTCACGCTGAACTCCCCTGAAC
>NZ_JANSHS010000162.1:0-7422 GCF_047461695.1 Synechococcus sp. R6-7 | reverse complement strand
AAACGGCGCTCTCGGTTCCATTGGGTTTCCCCATGCCGCACCAGCAAGATGCGCATCCCCTGCTTGCGCTTGGGCAGGGCTTGGCCGAGGTGAGCGGTGATGTTCAGAGATTCCAGTTGTGGCGGCCCCTGCAGGCCCTCGGGAAAATTGAGAACGCTGATGGCGCAGTTATCCTGCCCAAGGCGGTGATAGTGGTGTGGCCCCAGGCCGATGGCGGTGCTGACCAGGGCGCGATTGATGCCGCTGTGGCCCACGATGAGGATATTGAGGGGCTGCCTTGGGGAGGGATCCGCTCCATGGTTCCAGGGGTCCGAAGCCGATTGCAGATGCAGGGCCAGCATTTCCCAAAACCCCTGCGCCTGCTGCCAGAGATCCCGCACCGGAAAGCGGCCCTCCAGCTCCAGGTTGTCGGGATGGTGCCGCCACAGATGGTAATCTTCGGGGTATTTCTCCTGCACCTCGGCAAAGGTCAGCCCTTCCCAGGCCGTCAGGTCGATCTCCCGCAGTTGATCGGTGATGTGCAGAGGGATCCCTTCTCGGTCTTTCAAAATGACGCGAGCGGTATCGAGGGCGCGAGACAGGGGGCTGCAATAGGCGCAATCCAACGGGATCCCGGCCAGGGCCTCGGCTACACGCTGCGCCTGCACTTCTCCAGTGGGGGTGAGCCGGGAGAGATCGGAGCGGCCTTGAATGCGATTTTCCAGGTTGAAGGTGCTCTCACCATGGCGCACGATCAAGATGCGCAGGGCAGGCTGGTCGCGGTAGCGGGACGGAGTCCTTGCCATCGCTTGCATGGACTTACTCATCGCAGTAGCGGGACGGAGTCCTTAGAACACCTTCTAGAGTACCGCCACTGGGCGGCGCTCGCCTTCGTCAATTCACCGGTTGGGCTGCCGACTGAGGCGTATTTGGGCTGGTCGCCGCTTGTGATGGGGGCATCTTTGGAGAATGGCCGCGCTGCGTTTCCGCTGGCAGAGGTTTTGGTTGAATGGACGTTGGCGAAGGGGGCCGGCTTGGTGCTCCTTGCCCTTGTTGTGGTGCTGTTGGCGCAGTTTTTCCCTCCACTGCTCCCTCAGGAGAGCCCCCTGCCACCGATAGAATCCGAGAAGACAAAGTGTAGGATCCCTGAAGGCGGATCCCTCTTGCCTGGACAAGCGCTGCCATGGTTTCTCCACAATTGGCTTGGGATCCCGGATCCCTGACCGAAAGCCCCAACCCGGCTACAGCCGAGATCGACCGTCTCAGCACCTTGGAACTGGTGAAACGGATCAACGCCGAGGATCGGCAGGTGCCGGAAGCGGTGGCTGCTCAGGCGGAGCCGATTGCCCAAGCCATCGATGCCATTGCCCAGCGGATGCGTCACGGCGGGCGGCTGATCTATATCGGGGCAGGAACCTCAGGTCGGCTGGGGGTACTGGATGCGGCTGAGTGCCCACCCACTTTTGGCACTTCCCCCGCACAGGTGGTGGCTTTGATCGCCGGGGGGGAAAAAGCCCTGACCCAGGCGGTAGAGGGTGCAGAGGACGACGCGGAAGCGGCTGCCCGCGCGCTGGAGGGTCTTCACCTCCAAGCTCAAGATAGTGTGGTGGGAATTGCCGCCAGCGGTCGTACCCCCTATGTGCTGGGTGGGATCCAAGCCGCTAGGAGCATGGGGGCGCTCACGATTGGCCTGGCCTGCAATCACCCTTCTCCTCTAACCGAGCAGGTGGATATTGCTATTGCCCCTTTGGTGGGGCCGGAGGTAATCCTCGGATCCACCCGCATGAAAGCCGGCACAGCCCAAAAGCTGGTGTTGAACACGATCTCCACTGGAGTGATGATCCGCTTGGGCAAGACCTATGGCAACCTAATGGTGGATCTCCAGGCCAGCAATGCCAAGCTCAAGCAACGGGCGGAGCGAATAGTGGCTTTGGCCTGCGATCTGGATCCCACTACGGCTGCCCAATTGCTGCAGGCTTGTGATGGAGAGGTCAAAACCGCCATCCTTGTGGCCTTGCTGGGGTGCTCTGCTCAAGAGGCCCGTCAGCACTTGCAACAGGCCCAGGGCAGAATTCGCCAGGTGCTTGATGCTGCTCTGGCGCAGCGGCGGTGACAATAGTTGAATGGCTTGTCCATGAGCGTTTGCGGCTACCTCTACACGCCTTCCCATGCTCCTTTGCCGGAACAGGAGTTGGCCTGGCTCCAGGGGCGAGGGGCCGATCCCATCCTGCACGATTGGGGATCCCGAACTCATTTGGAGGAGCTGTTCCGACGCATCACAGCCGGCTGGGTGCAGGAAGTGCTGCTCTTGCGCCTGGCGGATCTGGGGGATCGGGCGGATGAAATCCACGAGCGGCTGCTGCAAATCCAACACTCCGGGATCCGCCTCAGCTTGGTCACCGAATCCGGCCTGCAAACCCCCACCAAGGCTGCCGATTGGATCCCCCTGCTGGCCGAGATCCCCCATCAGTTGCAAAGCCGCCGCCTCTGCTGCAGCCAAGCCCAAAACCGCCTGGCGGGCAAACCCCCCCCTGGCCCTGCCCCCTTTGGCTACCGCCGCGAAGGGGAACGCTACGTGCTGGATCGCCGGCAGGCCAGCATCGTTCAGGATTTTTTCCAGCACTTTCTCCTCTACGGATCCCTGCGGCAGGCGGTGCGCTTCTTGGAGGAAAAACACCACAAGCGGATTTCTGTGGCTACCGGACGCAACTGGCTGCTCAACCCGGTATACCGCGGGGATCTGGCCTATGCCGACGGCACCACCCTGCGGGACACTCACCCGGCCCTTCTCAGCCGCACGGAAGCCGCCCAGATCGATCGCTGGCTCAAACGCAACCAAGGGATCCCGCGTCGCAGCGCCAGTGCTCCCCGCGCTTTGGCCGGCCTGGTTCATTGCTGCGCTTGTGGCAGCCTTCTGCGCATTGTGCAAACCACCCCTCGCAAGGGGAAAAAGAACGGATCCCCCTACCTCTATCTGCGCTGCCAAACCTGTCGCTACAGCCTCCCCTACACCGAAGTCCTGCAGGAGGTGATCCGGCAGGTGTGCGAACAACTGCCCCAACGCGCCCAGACGCTGGATCGACAAGCCCTCACCCAAGTCCGCCAAGAGCTGCAAGCCCAAATCCAGGCCAACGCCGAGCGGCTGCGGCAATTGGAAGAGCTACAGCAATCTGGACTGATGGACGAAGCCTCTCTGGCCCAGCGTCGCTACCAGTTGCGAGCAGAGACGGCCCGCTTGGCCCAAAAGCTGGAGCAACTCCCCCCCGCCAACCTCACCCAGACCATCCAAACCCTCTCCATCCCGCCCTTCTGGCAAGACCTCAGCGAGACCGAACGGCGTGCCTACCTGCGGGAATTCCTGCGCAGGATCGAGGTGGATTCTGCAGGAGCGGTGCGAGTTACTTTTGCCTTCGATCCCTGAGAGCGAAGGGTTCCCCCCACCTTCCCCCCAGAATTGAGACCATTCTTGATTCTTTCTCAGCCCAGACCTGCCTCAGCGCCAAGCCAAGAGGACGGGATCAGCGCCATGGCATAGCTGAATCCTTCCCGATTTGGGTGAATTGTCATCTGGAATTGTTTTCTTTTGATCACTGATGAAAGTATATCTAAAACTAAAATCGGGAAAAACATCAAAAATCGACTTGAGAAGCCCTGGGAACTTTCTTAGGACCATTTGCAAGATCTGGGAACTTCTAGCTTTTTGAGGGATCCACCTTTATCCTTCGCAACAGTTCTCAGGGTGCGGGTTGGCTGCCGATAATGTCCCTTGTCTGCCCCATGGAGGAACGCGCTGTGAAATTGGCGGTTTACGGAAAAGGTGGGATCGGCAAATCCACCACCAGTTGCAACATCTCGGTGGCCTTGGCCAGGCGGGGCAAAAAGGTCTTGCAGATTGGCTGTGATCCCAAGCACGATAGCACCTTCACCCTGACCGGCTTTCTCATCCCCACCATCATCGACACTCTGGAAGCCAAGGGCTATCACCACGAAGACATCTACCCAGAAGATGTGATCTACCGCGGCTACGGCGGCGTGGACTGCGTGGAAGCGGGTGGGCCCCCGGCAGGGGCCGGCTGTGGCGGCTATGTGGTGGGGGAAACCGTCAAACTCCTGAAGGAGCTGAATGCCTTCGATGAGTACGACGTCATCCTCTTCGATGTGCTGGGGGATGTGGTGTGCGGCGGTTTTGCGGCTCCCCTCAACTACGCCGACTACTGCCTGATCGTAACCGACAACGGCTTTGATGCCCTGTTTGCCGCCAATCGGATTGCTGCCTCGGTGCGAGAAAAGGCCAAAACCCGCAAGCTGCGGTTGGCCGGGCTGATCGGCAATCGCACCAGTAAGCGGGATCTGATTGACAAATACGTCTCGGCAGTTCCCATGCCGGTTATCGAGGTGCTTCCCCTCATTGAAGATATTCGCGTCTCGCGGGTCAAGGGCAAAACCCTCTTCGAGATGGCGGAAACCGATCCCAGCCTGGAGCCTGTCTGCCAGTACTACCTGAACATCGCCGATGAGCTGCTGGCCCGTCCGGAAGGGATCGTGCCCCAACCTGCCGAGGATCGGGAGCTGTTTGCTTTGCTCTCCGACTTTTACAACACCCCGGCCCGTCAACTGGCCCTGGTGTGACGGATCCCCTGCCAGCGGGGGCAGTGTGTCCAAAAATGAAGCCACTGTTTCGGAAGACTGTCGCAAACCTTATCAATTTGTTGTCCGATCCGCTTTCCCCCCCAAGATGGATCCTGTAGGGATCCCGCTTTGGGAAGGAAATGGCACAGGAGTTGGATATGCAAGGACAAGAGCAACCCACCGTCGTGATTACCGGAGCTTCCTCGGGTGTTGGCCTATACTCAGCTTTGGCCTTGGCCAAGCGCGGCTGGCACGTGGTGATGGCCTGTCGGGATCTGGACAAAGCCTACCGGGCGGCCCAGCAAGTGGGGATCCCCCAGGGCAGCTATACCCTGATGCAGATCGACCTAGCCAGCTTGGCCAGCGTGCGGCGGTTTGTCGAGCAGTTCCGCAACTGGGGCCGTTCCTTGGACGCCTTGGTCTGTAATGCCGCCATCTACATGCCCTTGCTCAAGCAGCCCTTGCGCAGCCCGGAAGGATATGAGCTGACCATGGCCACCAACCATCTGGGGCATTTCTTGCTCTGCCACTTGATGCTGGAGGATCTGAAACGCTCCACCTATCCAGATCGGCGGCTGGTGATCTTGGGCACGGTTACCCACAATCCCAAAGAGCTGGGGGGTAAGATCCCACCCCAACCCCACCTGGGGGATCTGCGGGGATTTGCCCAGGGCTTTAAGGATCCCATCAGCATGGCGGACGGCGGCAAATTTGAACCGGTGAAAGCCTACAAAGACAGCAAAGTCTGCAATATCCTCACCATGCGCGAGCTGCACCGCCGCTTCCATGAGAGCACTGGCATCACCTTCCTCTCCCTCTATCCGGGGTGTGTAGCCACCACGGCTCTGTTCCGCCATCACTATCCCCTGTTTCAAAAACTTTTCCCCTGGTTTCAAAAAAACATCACGGGCGGATTTGTTTCTCAGGAATTGGCCGGAGAGCGGGTGGCCCAAGTGGTGGCCGATCCCGAGTTTCGTCGGTCGGGATTCTACTGGAGCTGGGGTAACCGGCAACGCAAGAATGCCAAGCCCTTTAACCAAGAAGTCTCTGACGAGGCGGCAGACGATGCCAAGGCCAAATTGCTTTGGGATCTCAGCGAAAAATTGGTGGGTGTGCCCCAGTTGGTAGCCCTCTAGTTGGCAACGTTCCCTTCTTTTATGTTTTTAGGAGACGAGCATGAATGCTGCTTTGGATAGTGCCAACGCCCTTAACTTCCAGTGCGAAACCGGCAATTACCATACCTTTTGCCCGATTAGTTGTGTAGCTTGGCTTTATCAAAAAATTGAAGACAGCTTCTTTTTGGTCATCGGCACCAAGACCTGTGGCTACTTTCTGCAAAACGCCATGGGGGTGATGATCTTTGCCGAGCCCCGCTATGCCATGGCGGAGCTGGAAGAGGGGGATATTAGCGCCAAGCTCAACGACTATGAGGAGCTGAAGCGGCTGTGCCTGCAAATTCAGCGGGATCGCAATCCCAGCGTGATTGTCTGGATCGGGACCTGCACCACCGAGATCATCAAAATGGATCTGGAGGGCCTAGCCCAGAAGCTGGAAGGGGAGATCGGGATCCCGATTGTGGTGGCCCGGGCCAATGGCCTCGACTACGCCTTTACCCAAGGGGAAGATACGGTTTTGGCCTCGATGGCTCAGCGCTGCCCAGAGCAGGTGCGGGCAGAGGAGCAGGAAACCCGCGGGGGTCTCCAGGCCCTTTTCTACGGGCTCCGCTCCGGAAAAAAGAAAGAGGAGGAAGGCTTCCACAAGCATCCTCCCTTGGTGATCTTCGGCTCGGTGCCCGATCCGGTGGTGACCCAACTCACCCTGGAGCTGAAAAAACACGGGATCCGCGTCTCCGGCTGGTTGCCGGCCAAACGCTATGGAGAGCTGCCGGCCATCGAGCCGGGCACCTACGTGGTGGGGGTGAATCCTTTCCTCAGCCGCACGGCCACCACGCTGGTACGCCGTAAAAAGGCTAAGCTCATCACCGCTCCTTTTCCCATCGGGCCGGATGGCACCCGCGCCTGGATAGAAGCCATTGCCCGCGAATTGGGGATCCCAACTCAAGGCTTGGCAGAGCGGGAAGCGGAAGTGTGGAACCATCCCCAGGTTCGGGATTATCGGGAGCTGCTGCGGGGCAAGAGCGTTTTCTTCATGGGCGATAACCTGCTGGAGATCTCGCTGGCCCGTTTCCTGGTGCGCTGTGGCATGACGGTGCAGGAAATCGGGATCCCTTACATGGACAAACGCTACCAAGCGGCTGAGCTGGCCCTCTTGGAGCGCACCTGCGAAGAGATGGGAGTGCCCAAGCCCACCATCGTAGAAAAGCCGGATAACTACAACCAAATCCAGCGCATCAAGGCCCTGCAGCCGGATCTGGTGATCACAGGTATGGCCCACGCCAACCCCCTAGAGGCACGGGGGATAACCACCAAGTGGTCGGTGGAGTTCACCTTCGCCCAGATCCACGGCTTCGGCAACACCCAGGCTCTGCTGGAGCTGGTGACCCGACCGCTGCGGCGCAATGCTGCCCTCAAAGGCTTGGGTTGGGAGCGGCTGGTGCGAGAAGAAGCCCCTATCTAACCTTCCGGCTCCTCATTGTCAAACAGTAGACCGTCTAGGTGATCTGGCAGTTGCTGCCGGTCGATCCAGACCATGCCCGCCAGAATAGCCTCGGCCTCGTTTTGAAAGTAGCCGTAGGCTTTGGCGCCAATCTCCGGCTCGAAAGAGCCATCTTGCTGGAGCAGCCGGCAGCGAAAGATAAACCCCTTCTCTGTAGCTTGGGTGGTGATGCTGATACATTTACGCTGAACACTGCTG
>NZ_JANSHS010000161.1:0-6859 GCF_047461695.1 Synechococcus sp. R6-7 | reverse complement strand
AACAGAGACATAGGGCTAGTCCTCGATGGGATCCCCCGTCAAGGGATCCCAGAACAGGTGGAGTCAGGCGGCAGCCAGCCGGGCATTGGCGGCATCCCAGTTCACCAGGTGCTCCAGGTAGGCGCTGATGAAGTCAGGCCGCCGGTTTTGGTAATCCAGGTAGTAGGCGTGCTCCCACACATCCAAGGTGAGCAGGGGCGTTTGACCGTGAACCAGCGGATTTTCGGCATTGGGGGTTTTGGTGACCTTCAGGGTGCCGTTGTCCAGCACCAGCCAGGCCCAACCGCTGCCAAATTGGGTGGCGGCTGCCGTCTTGAAGGCTTCTGCAAACTTGTCATAGCCGCCAAAGTCGGCGTTGATCTTGTCGGCAATAGGCCCGGTAGGCGCACCTCCCCCGCCTGGCTTCATGGATTCCCAGAAAAAGGTGTGATTCCAAACTTGGGCAGCATTGTTGAAGATACCCGCTTTGTTGGGATCCCCAAAGGTGGCCTTGATGATTTCTTCCAGAGACTTGTTGGCCAGATCGGTGCCCTCGATGAGCTTGTTCAGGTTGGCTACGTAGGCTGCGTGGTGCTTGCCGTGGTGGTAGGAGAAGGTTTCTGCCGACATGTAGGGCTTGAGCGCGTCAGCAGGATAGGGCAGAGCCGGGAGTTCAAAAGCCATAATCGTCTGTCCTCTGTGTCTTGTGCAAGGAATGCAAGAAAGAACGCGGCGAAGGGTCAGGATAACCAGAAAAAGGCGTTACCTTTCTTTGCAGTTTTAGTGTAACTCAGAATCAGTACGCGCTGGGATCCCTTGGACACCTCGATTCCGGTTGGAACCCTGCTCGACCCCAGAGAGGTGGAATCGCGGCTGTCTCAGCGCAATTGCCGATAACCACTTGTTGGCCAGCGGTTGGAAAAGCGAGATGTCCCAGCTACAGAGGGCTAACGGGATCCCTCCCGCAACAGCTCGATCAGCAGGGGAGCGACATCCCTGAGCAGGGGGATCAAAACAGCCGTGATGGCGGCGATGGTCACTACATTGCGGGTGAAGTTGAGGGTATCGCGGCTGAGCTGGAAAAACCGCTCGTCCCAGCGTTTGACCTCGGCCTCCAGACGTTCTTCGGCGCCAGCAATGCGTTCCTCGGCTTTGGCAATGCGTTCCTCGGCTCTGGCAATGCGTTCCTCGGCTCTAGCAATGCGCTCCTCGGTGCCGGCAATGGTTTGCATCAGCTCTTGGTTTTGCCGGGCCAGTTGGGCGATGGCCTGAGCGTTGGCCTCGACAGTGCGCTCGATGCGCGCCAGCCGCTCCTCGCTGTAGGTCATGGATCCCCCCTAGGGACGACGGAACTGATGCGGGCTGGGGAAGTCCTGAGGTGGGATCCCTTGCAGAGCCTCAGTCATAAAGCGCTTCCAGGTGGGGGCAACAAAGGCCCCGCCGGCGGTGCCGGGCAGCATGGGGGAGTTGTTGTCGTTGCCAATCCAAATGGCGGTAGACAGTTGCGGCACATAGCCGATGAACCAAGCGTCGCGGAAATCAGAGGTGGTGCCGGTTTTGCCAGCTACGGGTCGCCCATCGTCCAGACGAGCCGCCCTCCCGGTGCCTTGGGTCACCACCCCTTTGAGGATCTGGTTGAGGGTGGCCACCGCCCAGGGATCCAAAACCCGCTGCGGCTGAGGCCTGGCCTCGAAGAGGATTTGGCCGTTGCGATCCACCACCTGGGCCAAGAGGGTCGGCTCCACCCGATATCCGCCATTGGCAAAGACCGCATAGCTGGCCGCCATCTCCAGGGGGCTGACGCTGGCCGAGCCCAGAGCTGTAGCCAAGTTGGGAAACATCTCGGCACTGATGCCGGTGGCCTGAGCCGCTGCGATGACGTTGCGGATCCCAACATCATCGGCCAACTTGACCGTGGGCACGTTGCGGGAGAGCTCCAAAGCCCGAGCAAAGGTGAGGGAGCCATAGAAGGTGTTGTCGTAGTTTTTCGGGCTGTAGGGTGGCGAGCCGGGATAGGTGACGGGGGTATCTTCCAAGATGCTGCCGGGTGAATAGCGCCCGCTGGCCAGAGCCGCGTAGTACACATAGGGCTTAAAGGTGGATCCCGTTTGGCGAAACGCCTGGGTGGCGCGGTTAAATTGGCCCCGCTGAGCGTTGATCCCGCCCACAATGGCCTTCACATAGCCGGTACGGGGATCCACTGCCGCCAAAGCCATTTGATCGGCACGACGAGCTGCCCCAATGCGGGGGCCATCTTCGTTGACAATGCGCTGGGCGATGCGTTGCAGACGCAGATCGATGGTGGACTGAACCCGCAGCCCTCCCTGCATCAGAGCTTGTTCCCCATAGCGGCGCCGCAGCTCCGCCTCAATGGCGTCGGTAACTGCTGGGGCGTTACTTTGAAAGGAGGTAATGCGGCCTAAGGTCAGCTTTTGCTCCCGCGCCGCCTGGGCTTCCTCGGGGGTAATCCACTTCAGCTCCACCAGACGATCCAGCACCAGGTGCTGCCGCCGTTTGGCTCCCTCCAGGTTGCGAAAGGGGCTGAGGGTTTCCGGGGCCGGCAGGATCCCAGCCAACATCGCCGCTTCAGCCAAGTTCAGTTCAGACGCATCCTTGTTGAAGTAGCTGCGGGCTGCCGCCTGGATGCCGTAGAGATTGTGCCCCCAGTACACCTGGTTGAGGTACATCTCCAGGATCTCGTCTTTGCTGAAGACCTGTTCTAGGCGCACCGCCAACACGATCTCGGCGACTTTACGGCTGAGGGTACGCTCCGGCCTCAAAAACAGGTTCTTGACCAACTGCATTGTCAGGGTGGATCCCCCCCCCGCCGAGCCTATACCCCCCTCCACACTGCCTAGGATCGCCCGGCCCAAGCTGACCGGATTAATGCCTGGATGGGTGTAAAAGTGGCTGTCTTCAATGGCCAGCAAGGCCTTTTTCATCTCCGGCGAGACCTGTTCAAGGGAGATCACTTCCCGGTTGGCCTCCCCGTGTAGGCTGGCAATGGGCTCGCCCCGAATATCGACAATGTGGGTGGTGGCAATGGGCACGTAATCCCGCAATTGATGCACATCCGGCAAGTTGCGGAAGCTAATGGCCAGCCCCACCAATCCGGCAGCCGTCGCCGTGGATCCCAAGAGCAGGGATCCCAGCAACAGATTGCCCACCACACCGGCAACCTGGGCAATCCGGGAGGGGCGGGTGGGTGGGGCATAGTCGGCATGCTCGTCAAACCCCGATCGGGAAAAGGGGGAATTGGAGACACGCTCCAACCCCGGCTTTCTCGCCCGGCGGGCCAATGGTCTGCGACCGTAGGTCACGTCAAAAACCTTGTCACGTCCGTATTGCGAAGCAACAACAAGCCAGACCCATTATAGGGCGGCGTCTATCGGCCCGGCAGGATGGCCAACCTCACCCATCGACAACTCCAACCGGGCTAGGTGGAGCGAGTTGAGAGCCGACCATCTTTTGCGTGGGCTTAATTTGCGTGGGCTTAAAATGGCTCATGGGTTCAGCCGGAGGAGCAGGATTTGAGTTTATCGTCAGCCTCAGTTTCGCCAACGTACCGGGATCCGTTGATAGCCCAAATTGTTGAGCGGGGGGTGGCCGAGATCTTTCCGGGAGGGCCTGCTGCCCTGGCGGAGCGCCTGGCCACAACAAATCGTCCCTTGCGGGTGAAGCTGGGCATCGATCCCACCCGACCGGATCTGCACCTGGGGCATTCGGTGGTGTTGCGCAAGTTGCGCCAGTTCCAGGATGCGGGCCATGTGGCTATTTTGCTCATCGGGGACTTCACGGCGCTGGTCGGGGATCCCACTGGCCAATCGCAGGCCCGTCCCCGCCTCACCCCAGCAGAAGTGGAGGAAAACGCCCGCACCTACTTGGAGCAGGCCGGCAAGATCTTGGATTTTGAGACCCCTGGCCGGCTGGAGGTGCGCCGCAACAGCGAGTGGCTGGCCCGCCTGACTCTCAGCGAGCTGATCGAACTCCAGGCCCAGATGACGGTGGGGCAGATGCTGGCCAAAGAAGACTTTGCCCAGCGCTACCGAGCTGGAACGCCAATTTATCTGCACGAATTTCTCTATCCCCTCCTGCAGGGCTACGACTCGGTGGCTCTGGCAGCCGACGTAGAACTGGGGGGAACCGACCAGCGCTTTAACCTGCTCACCGGTCGGGATCTGCAAATTTGGAAGGGCCAAGCGCCGCAGTTCTGCGTGACGGTGCCGCTTTTGGAGGGGTTGGACGGGTACCAGAAAATGTCCAAGTCCAAAAACAACTACGTGGGGCTGACTGAGGATCCCCTCACCATGTACTCCAAGCTGGAGAAGGTGCCGGATCACCTGGTGGAGCGCTATTTTGAGCTGCTGACCTCGGTGCCCCTTGCCGAGCTGCCGCAGGATCCCCGCCAGCGGCAGATCCTCCTAGCCAAGACCCTAGTGGCCCAGTTTCACTCCCCCGCAGCGGCAGAAGAGGCCCAGCGCACCGCTCAAGCCCTGGTGCTAGACGGTATTCTTGCCGAAACGGGATCCATCCCCACCTTTGCCATCGATGGGTTGTCTTACCCTGTTAAACTCAGCTACATCCTGCGTGAGTGTGGCCTGTGCAAGAGTGCCGCCGAGGCCCGTCGGCAGATTCAAGGGGGCGCCGTGCGCCTGGATGGGCAAAAGGTGGAGGATCCCGACCTGGAGTTTGCCCATGCCTCGGAGCTGGCCGGGCGGATTTTGCAGGTGGGCAAAAAGGCCTTTCGTCGGCTAGTGAAAGGCGCAGATTAGTCTTCCCCTCTCCCTGTGGGAAAGGGGTGAGGGGATCCATCAACGGGCAGGCTTGAAGCCGAGTCCGGTTTTTTTCTGCCTGGTCTTGGCTGGGGGATCGGACAGAGGAGAAGCTGACGAAGTTGGCGGGAAAACGGGCTCCGGTTTGGGCCGGATCGAGCCCGCCTCGGCTACTGCCTCAGAGAGCTTTTGCCGCACCAGCTCCTGAGTCTCCAAAATGTTGGGATCCGCCGCCCATTCCGGGGCCTCTCGAACGGGATCATCCTCGGAGGTGAACTCCAGGTCGTAGGTCTCGGCGCGGTAATCGAGGCTGAAGCATTCCCAAGCCCGCAGACTGTAAAAATAGGGGAACAAACGCACAATGCGCTCAATATCCAGGTGCGCAGCAAAGCGACGAAAAGCCTCTTCTTCAGACACCGGAAAAGGGGCGTAATGTTCTGAAACAAACCACCGCAAGAACTTCCGCGCCTCTGGGATGATCTGCTGGGCAGGCAGGGATCCCAGCACCGCTGCGTTGAAGCAGTTGACCAACAGGTGCTCCAGCATTACCGCGTTGTACTCGGCAAAGCAGGTTTGCTCGCGGCTTTCCACCGGCTGCCAGGGCATGTTGCCGTTGGCGGCAATGAGCAGGTGAACCAGGTCATGGGAGGGGTTGGTTTGGATGTAGCCGTGCCCCTCCAACTTGGCGCCATCGCAGCTAAAGAGCTGGTGTTGGGGGCTCCAATAGAACTTGAGTTGCTTTGCCGCCATGTTCAGTTCTCCTCCTCACCCAGGGGATCCTTTTAGAGCTTACACCTGCACTGATGAGCTGCTATGAACTATAGGCCACGGAGGAGAGCGCCGGCTTATTTGACAATTGGTCAGCGAGAACGCTTGCCACAAGTGGCAAAACAAAGGGGTCTTTATCTCGAAGCAATTCTCGGAGCAGACAGGCTTTAGCCGCCCTACTAGGCTCAAAGCTGAGACCCGCTGTGCTCGCATTGTGAAAAAAGATGAACTCGAGATCCTCTAACTGCAGTAAAAATCTTTACGCCTACACCAAGCGCTACAGTAGCTTTCGGAATTACTGGGTGGTATTGTAACTCCCTACTTTCATGCCACCCCACTATGCTTGCACTGGCAGCTGCAATGACTGTAAAAATACAGCCCGGTCAAGTAAAAAGCCAAAAAGCTGGTTGGCTGCTTCTCCTGGTGCTCGTGGGAAGCTGCCTTGTCGGCTGTGGCTCTTCCGGCGGTACAGCCATTGAGCCGTCGGCTGTGGGATCCCAAGCTCGCCTGACATTCAATGGGGCTCTGACCCGCTCCTTTTCTGGCACACAAGGGGAAATGGAGTTCAACATCGCCCTCCTGCAAGGCGGGGATCCGCCCCAACCAATAACCCAGCTCTCTGCCAGTCAGGTCAGCCTGCAGGTAAACCGGGTAACCGACTTGCTAGGGATCCCGCAGCCGGTAACCTTGACCCTGACACCCACCCGGATCGAGAACCCCCCGCCGGATCTGCCTCAGCGGCCTTTGCTCATGGCTGTGCTGATGGATGGCTCAGGCAGCCTGTTGGTTTTGGATCCCCAATCTCGGCGCTTCCTGGCTGTTTTTCGGCTCCTGGATCAATTTCGCCCTGCACCCCTGGATCTGGGCGCCATTCTGCGCTTTGACAACCGGGGAGCAGGCTTTGGCGTTACAGCCCTGCGGCAGCCTCTGCGCACGGCTCAGCTGTTGCAAGACTTCACCGGCGACAAAGAGCTGCTGAGACGAGGGGTTTTGCGTGCTGTTCCCGGAGGGAACACCGCCCTTTACGATGCCACGGTAGAAGCCGGGCGTTTCTTGAGCGACTTTCGGCCCACCGAGCGTTTCAACCGCCGCTTGGTGGTATTCACCGATGGGATTGACAACGAAAGCACCCGCTCCATCAACCAAGCTACTCAGGAGCTGACAACTTTGGCCAGAGAGCGAGGACAAAAACTCACCGTGTATGTGGTTGGGTTGGGGGTCGATTTGAATCTTCTGGAGTTACAGCGTCTGGCTGCAGCTACTGAGGGGACTTTTGTGCTGGCACGGTTTGCGGATCAACTTAGCTAAACCGCCGGGAAGCCCCGCACTCTCTGCAACAG
>NZ_JANSHS010000160.1:0-13408 GCF_047461695.1 Synechococcus sp. R6-7 | reverse complement strand
TCAGCAGTGTTCAGCGTAAATGTATCAGGCCTTCAATCTTCGGAAAGTAAGCCGATGGGTACACCTGCACAGCCAAGATGGGATCCTAGATTCACAGTCTTCCCCAGAACTTCAGATGACAACTCCCCCCGAAAGGCCTAACCCCAAGATGAAATCGGGATCCCTGCCCTCTGCCCTGCGATCCGGGCTGAACATTGCCCTGTTCCTATTCTTGGTGGTGCTGGTTTCCTACTTGGGTCTTAACTTCGTGCTGGCCTTGGTGGACAAGCTCAGCTAACTGCTTACTTTGTAAACTGAGCAAACTGATCCCTCAGCATCACCCAGGTGCTGCCGGCCCAGATTTGCCGATAGCCCTTTGTCGCCGACGGCAGGAAAGATACACTGGATTTACAGGACTTAACACCTTCTCTCAGTTGCCCCCCCTGACCGCCATGAGCCCCCTCTTTTGGTTGAGGCTGCCCTCTTGGGGATCCCCTGGGCTTTATTCCAGATCCTACTCTGGATCTCAACCAGGGCCGACCCTAGCCCGCCGGGATCTTTCCTGGAAGCGTTGGCTGCGCTATCTTTATCTGCGCCTGTTGCGGCTGCAATCGTCGCCAAAAGAAATTGCCCGTGGCTTGGCGGTAGGGGTTTTTGCCGGCTGTTTCCCCATCTTTGGCTTTCAAACGTTGGCCGCTCTGGTGTTGGCTGTTCCGTTTCGGGGCAATAAGCTGGCGGCGGCGGCAGGGACCTGGGTGAGTAACCCCTTCACCTATGTGCCCATCTATGCATTCAACTACCAGGTGGGGGAATGGCTGCTGGGATCCCGAACTGTCCTTCCCACCACAGAGCTGGTGGCGGCCACTTGGCAAAACTGGATGCAGTGGGGCTTGGAGATGTCGGGCACGCTGTTTGTCGGCTGTGCATTTGTCGGTTTTTGGGGATCCCTCGTCAGCTATTTTCTGGGGCTGTGGTTGGTGCAGCGGATTCGTCGGCGGCAGAAAATGGCCGGCAGGGGTCTATGAATGGGCGCAAGGCGATTCAGAATCCCAACTGAGAACCCAATCCTGGACAGTCTGCAGGTGCAGAGATCCATCCGTTTTCACAGAGCTTTTCACAGATAAGGTCTCATGATGGAAGACATGCGAGCGTTGTTGACAGACCTCAGCCGTCGCTCCCAGCGATGGGGGGAGCAGTTGGGATCCGCTTTGCAGACGGGTATGAACCAGCTCACGCAAGCCCCTCAGCCCATTGTGTTGCTCTCTTCACGGGAACTGGAGAAAATGCGGCGGGCTTGTCGCCTGGCGGCAGATCTGCTCAAGCACTTGGAGCCGATGGTGCGACCAGGGGTCACCACCCAAGAGCTTAACGACGAGGCCGAGCGATGGACGCGGGCGCATGGGGCCAAAAGTGCCCCTTTAGGCTACCATGGCTTTCCCAAGTCCATCTGCACCAGCGTCAACCACGTGGTCTGCCACGGCATTCCCAGCCCCAAGCAGATCCTGCGAGAAGGCGACATCATCAACATCGATGTCACCCCGGTTTTGGATGGCTACCACGGCGATACGTCCAAAACCTTCTTTGTCGGACAGCCTTCTGAGCGGGCGCGGCGCTTGGTGGAGGTGACCGAAGAATGTCTGCGGCGGGGCATTGCTGCCGTCAAGCCGGGGGGGAGAGTCGGCGACATTGGCGCTGCCATCCAAGAATACGCCGAGGCCCAGGGCTACAGCGTGGTGCGCGATTTTGTCGGGCATGGGGTGGGACGGCAATTCCACACGGCCCCCCAGATCCCCCACTACGGCGAACGGGGAAAAGGGGAGAAACTCCGCCCCGGCATGGTGTTCACCATCGAGCCGATGATCAACGAGGGCACCTGGGAGGTGAAGGTGCTCTCCGACGGGTGGACGGCGGTCACTTTAGATGGCAAGCTCTCGGCCCAATTTGAACATACGGTCGCCGTTACCGAAACCGGTGTAGAGATCTTGACCCTGCCTTCCCAAAGCCCCTGAGCCATCATGAACAGCGCCCCCGCTCTCCGCCTGCGCCTCTCCTCCGAGAACCTGCTGCTGCTGCTGGCGGCGGCAGTGGGGTTGGCCACGGGGCTGTTGGTGGTTGGATTTCGCTACTTGATTGGCTGGTGGCGCTATCTGCTGCAGGACACCCTCGTGGATGGCATCGGCAGGGCCGCAGAACACTATGGCCTGTGGCTGCTGGGATCCTGGCCGCTGGCTTTGGCGCCGGTGTTGGGGGGCCTGCTGATCGGCGCTTTGGGGGCAGTTGTGCCCTTTCCCAACTTGAGCCTCTCCAGCTTGGTGAGTCCTGCTCGTCCTTTGGCACTTCAGCCCTGGTGGATCCCGCTCAAGCTCCTGGCGGCTGCCATCTCGTTGGGCGCGGGAGCTTCCCTTGGCCCTGAGGCCCCCAGTGTGGAAAGTGGCGCTTTGCTGGGATCCCTGCTGGGGCAAAACCTACGCCTCTCGCGGGAGCGGGTGCAACTGTTGATGGCTGCCGGAGCAGCGGCTGGCCTGGCGGCAGGGTTTAACGCGCCCATTGCCGGGGTGTTTTTGGCGCTGGAGCTGGCTTTGGCCCGCACCTTCACCACTTCTGCTGTCAGTGTGGTGGTGTTGGCGGCGGTGGTCTCCGCCTTGATCGCCCAGGTGGGGTTGGGGGCACAACCCGCTTTTCTTTTGCCCACCATCACCCAGCCGGCCTTCGTCCTGCCGGACTACGAGATCCACAGCTTGCTGGAGGTACCTCTGTATCTCGGCTTGGGCTTTTTGGCCAGCCTGGTTTCTATGGCCTTCAGCTACACCCTGGAGTGGGGCAAGCACCTGTTCAACAGTGGCCCCCTGGCGGCCTGGCCAGCTTGGAGCAAGCCCATTTTGGGGGGCGGGATCCTGGGCTGCGCAGGTTTGGGGATCCCATTGGCGTTGGGGGTGGGCTATGAAACCATTGAGTCGATTCTGCAGGCCGTTCCCTTTTCTCTTGGCCATCTGGGCCTGCTCCTATTGGGCAAGCTGTTGCTGAGCGCTTTGAGCCTGGGCAGCGGCTTTGTGGGGGGAACCTTTGCCCCGGCTTTGTTCATGGGGGCAGTGCTGGGGGCAGGCTACGGTCAGGTGCTATCTCAAGCTTTGCCCTTGATTGCCTTGTCTCCCCCTGCTGCCTACGCCATGGTGGGCATGGCGGCGGTGTTGGCGGCCAGCGTGCGGGCTCCGCTAACGGCCATCTTGCTGCTGTTTGAGATGACGCGGGACTATCACATTGCGCTGCCGGTGATGGCGGCAGTGGGTTTGAGCATCTGGCTGACGGAGCAGTTGCATTCGCCGGCCATCTACCCTTCCGCCCGTCGCTATCGCCACGCAACGCTTGACGGAGTCCTTGGGCAGGAGCCTAGAGAGCTGACGGTGCAAGAGGTGATGGTGCCCCCATCTCTTTTGCTTCGGCAAGACACACCGCTGCGAGAAGCTCTGGAGAGTTTGCTGCAGCAAAAGTGCCATAGCGCGTTGGTGGTGGACGGACAGGAGCGGCTGCGGGGCATTCTCACCCTGGAAGATCTGGAGCGGGCCTTGGCCCATAAGGAGGCGGCGGAGTTGGCGGAGCTAACCGTACAGGAG
This sequence comes from Synechococcus sp. R6-7, assembly GCF_047461695.1. Taxonomy (NCBI): domain Bacteria; kingdom Bacillati; phylum Cyanobacteriota; class Cyanophyceae; order Synechococcales; family Synechococcaceae; genus Synechococcus; species Synechococcus sp. R6-7. The sequence goes on along the minus strand of NZ_JANSHS010000160.1, from coordinate 9,818 downwards.
GTCAGCCAATCTCCGGTTCTCACCACCTTCCCCGATGAGGCGGTAGCGGTGGCAGCTGAGCCGATGTACGAATACGATTTGCGCCAATTGCCAGTGGTCTCGCGGGAAGACCCGGAGCAGATCGTCGGCCTGTTGGATCGAGAGCGGGTGCTGCTCTCCCAAGAGATTCAATCGGTGCGGCAAGCCCTGGAGTTGGAAGTTCCCCCAGCAGAGAGAGACGCCGGCAGGAACGGACAAGAGGGGATCCCAGATGCTTCTACTGCGCCCGCAGAATAGAGCCCTGCTGTCGGGATCAACGCTGCCGCCCAGAGGGGCAGGTGGGACGCAGCGGGCAGCGGCCACATTCGGGCATGCGGGCCTTGCAGATGCGCTTGCCCAACCGGACAAAGTTGACGTGCAGGGAATAGGCTTTGCCTCTGGGGATCTGAGGGGAAAGCTGAGCAAAAGTGTCGTCGGGATGTTTGGCCCGCACCAAGCCCAGACGGTTGGCCACTCGATGCACATGGGTATCCACCGGGCAGAGATCCCGACCCAGCCCGAACAACAACACACAGGTGGCGGTCTTCAGCCCTACCCCTTTCAGGGAGAGCAAAAAATCGAGGGCGCCAGCATCGTCTAGCTCTCTTAGAAAGTCCAGACTCAGGGATCCCTGTCGTTCTTGAATGGCAGCCAGGATCTCCTGAATTCGGACTGCCTTGAGGTGGGCTAAGCCGCCGGAGCGGATCACCTGGGCCAGATCTGCCGGGTCGGCAGCCAAGACCGCTTCCCAAGAGGGAAAGGCGGCTTTGAGGGCGCGGAAGGCACGGCTGCTGTTGGCATCGGTGGTGTTCTGGGAAAGGATCGTGCCCACCAACTCGTCCAGGAGATCGGGGTGAGGGGAAAGGCCATTGGGAGCCTGCTGAGGGATCCCAAAGCACTGTTCTAGCCGCATCAACAGCGATTCCATCCTGTCGGCGGGCGGGAGTTCTGCCAGCAGGGTTGGGGACTCCGCCGCTTTGGCGGGCACAGGCGGGCGTTGGGAAAGGCTGTCCAATCTTGGCTGTACCACGGCTTAACGGGCAGAACTCTGGCGGATCTCCTGCAACAGGCGGGCAAGAACCTTGCTGGCATTGGGAGGAGCTGTGGCTTGCAAGTGGGCGGCCATTTGGGCAACCACCTGCGGCTGAGCCAACCAGGTCAACACCGTTTGCCGCAGCAAGTCCAGATTCTCTTCGGATTCTCGCATGACCACCCCCCCACCGCGCCCCACGAAGGCCAGAGCATTCTGATACTGATGATCTTCTGCAGCAAAGGGATAGGGGATCAAAATGGCTGGGGTGGCGGTGGTCAGCAACTCCGCCAGGCTCATGGCTCCGGCGCGGCTAATGGCAAAGTTGGCCCGCTGCAGCAGGGCAGCTACATCTCGACGGAAAGGAAAGGGCCGGTAGCGGGGATGGCTGGGGATCCTGGCTTCCGGATCTTGAGCTTCGCTGCCGCCGGTCAAATGCACAATCCAGGCCCCCGCCTCCAACCAAGCTGGGGCACAGGCGGCCACCATGCGGTTGAGGCCCCGCGCCCCTTGGCTGCCCCCCATGACCACAATGAGGGGATCCCCGTCGGGAATGGGGAGGTCGGCAGGGAAAGGCTGGGGCGTGTAGAACTCGGCCCGCACTGGCGTGCCCACCACTTGGGCGGCCACCCCTGGCAAATGCTCTGCCGTCTCCGCCATGCCCAGCGCCACCACCTGACAAAATCTCCCCAGCCAACGGGTCACTTTGCCCGGGATCCGATTGGACTCGTGCAGCAACACCGGCACCCCCAGCGAACGGGCGGCCAAAATGGCCGGAGCGGCAATGTACCCACCGGTGGTCAGAACAACGTCAAACCGTCCCGACATAAGGAGTCGGCGCACTTGTAGGGTCGCACGGGCCAGTTGGGCCAAGGCCTGCAGCCTGTGGAGAGGGGATCCCTGCCAGCCGGACATGACAACCCGGTGCAAGGGATAGCGCTCCCGCACCAGCTTCCCTTCCATCCGATCCGGCACCCCCAGCCATTCGATCTGCCAGTCGGGCAACTGCTCGGCAATAGCCAAAGCCGGAAAAATGTGGCCACCAGTGCCACTGGCAGCAACCAGCAGCCGAGGGCGTGAAGCTGGATCCTTGGCGCGTATATCCACCCGTGTGCCGATTAGGGATCCCTGAGACCTTCAGGAGTTGTTGGAGCTGACATAGCGCAAGAGGGTGCCCCGTTGCCCCAGAATAAACCCTTGCTCGGGGCCGAAAAACTCAATGCTGTAGAAGTTGGCGGGGATGTTGCTGAGTTTCTTGGCCTGTTCCCAGGTTTTGCCACCATCAGGGCTGTGGATCAGGGTAGCGCCACCCCCCACCACCCACAGGTCGTGGTCGTTTTGATAGGCGGCATTGAGGTAGCCAAAGCTGAGGGCCCGCCCCGGACGCAGCGGCGACGACCACTGGCCGGAGGTGAAGTCATCGGTAAAGGCAATCTCCGCCCCTTGGTTCAATTTCCAAGCGCTGCCGTGGGGGCCAAAGCCCATGTTTTGAATGCGGCGGGAGCTTTCCCGCGGGTAGGGCTTCCAGGTGCGACTTTCAGGAGTGTACAGAAAGTAGAAGCTGCCCCGCGACGACACCGCCAGATATTCGCCTTCAGGGCCGCGGGCAATGTTTTTGATGGCCCCAATCGGCTCATCCACTTGGGCATGCCAGGTCTGACCGCCATCTTCGGTGCGGTAGATGGCCCCCACATTGGTCACCATTTCGGCGGCGCCAGGGCCCAGAGCCTGGATCAAGAGCGGCTCCCCTGGCAGTTGGTTGTTGAGGCGGATGGAAGTCCAGTCGGATCCCTCGTTCAGGGTGTGGAGGAGGATCTTCGGCTGCCCGGCCACCCAGCCTTCTGCCCCAGCAAAGCTAATGGAGGCCAGGTAGGCTTCCGGCTCCAGACCCGGCAGCTCCCGCACCTGCCAGTGCAGACCCCCATCGCGGGATTCCAGCAGCGTCGCCTTGTCTCCCACCAACCAGCCATGGGAAGGGGTGGTGCCGGTGAAGGCAATGTCCAGCAGAATGTTCTGGGTGGGCACTTCCACCTGCTGCCAGGGGACCACCCGCATGTTGGGCATCCCCGCCGCCATCAGCAGCACCGAGACAGCAACCAGCAGCACCAGCCTCAGGGGTTTGAACATCTTGACCCTCACTCGACGAAATAAAAACTCATCAAAAATAAAAATCCCAGCGCCAATCCCAAAAAGATCAGCAGGTTCTTTTGGGCAGGGGTCATCACATTCACCCCCAGGCCGTAGCGCAAGTTCTCTTGAAAACCGGAAGGCTTGCCCTTGGCACCCACTGCTTGGAACAAGCGCTTGTCGGCTCGGCACACCGGACATTTCCAATCGGCTGGCAATTCCTCAAACGGCACGCCCGCCGGGATCCGATTGAGCTGATCCCCCTTGGCCGGTTCGTAAACATAGCCACAAGAACGACATTCGTAGCGCTGCATCCGCAGGGGATCGCTGAGCTGCGCATCGGTTTCATCTTCTGGCAACTCAATGAGCCTCGGTGTCTTGGGAGAACGGGGTTGAACACCGGGATCCGGTTGCGAGCCATTCATGGTCAGGGAGCCATCCGCATCGTCGATCCTATTATGAGAGGAATTGTTACAAAAATCTACTCAGACCCTTTCTTGTTGCTCAGGGGGATCCCGCGCCAGCTCAGAGTGATGGGCAGATTCCGCTGCTCTTGGAGAGGCTGATCTGGTGGACACAGGGATCCACCTGGGGGATCCTATGTTATGCTTTGTCTATCCTGCCCTCAGTGTTGTGCAAGCGGGTGCCTTTCATGACCACGCCCCCTCGCCGACCAGCCCTCAATCACGTGCTCATCGTCAAGGATCGTCATGGGCCAAAAGCCTACTGGTTGACGGCTGAGCTTTATTCGTTGGGCCGGGATCCGCGCAACAGCATTCGCATCGACTCCCAGTACGCCTCTCGCTACCACGCCATTTTGGTCAAAACAGAATCCCCCTCTTCTCCCGATGGGTTCACTTACCAAATCATCGACGGAGACATTCAGGGCACCCCCAGCACCAACGGCCTTTACGTGCGTGGGCAACGGGTGGAATTTCGGGATCTTGAGGACGGGGACGAAATTCAGTTTGGCAACGATGCCACCGCTACCTACTCGGTGCAAAACAAGGATCTGGATGAAATCCTGGCTACTTTTGAAAACACCCAGATCGTTGGGCTGTAGGAAGCTGCCTTCCCTGTTGGGTCTTGGCCTGTCCCGTCTGCATGCTGGTTGAAGGGTTAACCGGCGCTCGGAGAAGGGATCCCGTCGCCGTATTTTCGGGATCGCTTGCTGGTAAACTGTGTCATACGAAAAAACAAAGCTGGGATCCCTGCTGTTTTATTGGGCTTTCTGCTTGCGGGATCCCTTCCTTCTGCTGTCTTTAAGGGAGGATCTCATCTTGCGCCCCATCCTCATTGCCGGCAACTGGAAAATGCACAAGACTCAGGCTGAGGCTCGCGAGTTTCTGCGAGAGTTGGGCCTGGCCCTACAATCATCGCCGTCAGGGTCAGCATCCCAGCGGCAGATCATCTTGTGTGTGCCCTTTACAGACCTGGCGGTGGTGGCAGAGCAAAGCCGCGGATCCGACATAGCCGTGGGGGCACAAAATCTGCATTGGGAGGATCAGGGGGCCTTTACCGGGGAAATTTCCGGCCCCATGCTGGCGGAATTGGGGGTGCGCTACGTCATCGTCGGCCACAGCGAACGGCGGCAGTACTTCGGCGAGACGGACGAAACCGTTAATTGGCGTTTGGCAGCTGCCCAGCGGCACGGGCTCACCCCCATCCTTTGTGTGGGAGAAAGCCAGCAGCAGCGGGAGCAAGGCTTGACCGAGTCTTGGATTGTGGGGCAGTTGGATCGCGCCTTGCCGGGGATCGATCTGGGGAACTTGGTGATTGCCTATGAGCCCATTTGGGCCATCGGCACCGGCCATACTTGCGCAGCCCAAGAGGCCAACCGGGTCATCGGCTTGATCCGGCAACACTTGGGCAATGCCCAACTGCCCATTTTGTATGGCGGCTCGGTGAAGGCCGGCAACATCGACGAGCTGATGGCCCAGCCTGAGATTGACGGCGTATTGGTGGGAGGGGCCAGCCTAGACCCCCAAGAGTTTGCCCGCATCGTCCATTTTCAGGCCCTAGCCCCCGCCTAGGCCGCTAGCGGGATTGTCCCCACAGCAGGGCCACCGGGAAGGATTTTAAGACAACGCCCACCGGCAAGGTTTCGCCGGCAGGGATCCTTTCCTGGGTTAGCCCGTTCACCCAGTCCAGCCGCTTCCAGCGCGGCAGATGAATTTCGGTATCTGCCCAAACGGATTCTCCCAGAGGATCTTGGGTTTCGTCGATCAACTTTGTTAAAAAACGCGGCACTACCGTGAGCAATACCTGCTTGCCGTGCTGACGGGCAAAAGCCACAACATGGTCAGCATGGGATCCGCTGATTTGCAGAGGAATGTAGCTGCCCTCGAGAAACAATTGGGGCTGTTCCTGGCGGGCCTTGAGCACATGATGAATCAGAAACAGCTTAATGCGTCCGTCGCTGCGGTGTAGTAGCAAATCCGCAATGAGTTGGAGAGGATCCTGTTTAACCCGCCGTTGAATTTCTTCTAGATAGGCGAGGCGACGGGAAAAATCCACAGGCCGACGATTGTCGGGATCCACCATGCTCAAATCCCACAGCTCCGTGCCTTGGTAAATATCCGGGATCCCAGGGCTGGTCAGTTTGATCAGCGTCTGCGAGAGGGAATTAAAAATGCCAAAGTGGGCAACTTTCCGTTGGAAAGGCAAAAAGGACTCCAAAAAGGGGTTAGGGCCTTGAAGGATCCGTTCGATAAAAGCGGTAGTGGCTTCTTCGTATTCGGTATCGGGGCGAAGCCAAGCGGTGTGGACCTTAGCTTCCCGCACTGCTTTGATGGCATAATCTTTGACCCGCTGTACAAACTGGGGTACCTCTTCCGGTTGGAAGGGATAAGAGCCGAGCAATGTCTGGTAGAGCAAATACTCGTCATTGCGATCCGGCAGTTCCGAGCGCTTGGCTTGTTTGCTGCGGACTTTGTAGCCGAGGTTCAGCTCATGCCAAAGGTTGATGTGCTTTTCCCACTCGGCGGGGATTTCAGAAAGCACATTCAGCCGGGCCCGCACATCTTCGCCACGCTTGGTGTCGTGGGTAGCAGAAGCATTCATGGACAGAGGCCACCGAGCTGCCCGCTCTTGATTAAAGCGGTGAAACTCTTGCACCGAAAGGCCAAAGCGACAGGGATCCCCACCAACTTCATTGAGAGATAAAAGGCGGTTGTACACATAAAAAGCAGTATCTTCCACCCCTTTGGCCATGAGAGGGCCGGCCAACTGCTGCAAGCGCATGGCAAAATAGATCTGCTCATTTTTCTCCTGGTCTGATAAATTTTCCAGAGACTCCAGGCAGAGAAAGCGCTGAATAAAATTCAGCTCATTCATCAAAACGGGCAGGTTCTCCTTGGCCTTCTCCACGGCTTGACAAATTACCTGTTGACCTTCTGGACTGAGGATCCCTTCGTGGATATAGACGCGGTAGACCGGAAAGCACACCAAAACTTCTACCAAAGCTCGACGTAAGCTGTAGAGGGTAAAGTCATTGGCATAGCGATGATGGCTGGTGATCTGTTTGAGCAAAAAAGCAAGGTTATCCATATCTCCTGACAGGTTGCGCTCGATGATCAGGCGTTTTTTATCTTCGATAACCTGCTCTGGGGAATGCCGTAGATTTGTGAAATTTTGATAGAGAGAGTCAAAAGCCTCTGCATTTTCTTCTTGACAAAAGATGCCGTTGAGCTTAGCTAAAAAATCATAGCCCGTTGTGCCCTGAACCGGCCAGCTTTGGGGCAGACTTTCATTAGCCTCTAGTATTTTTTCTACTACGATGTAGAGATTTGGGCAGCGTTCCCGCAGGCGATGGAGATACTCTTCGGGATTGAACAAGCCATCGATATGATCGATGCGCAAACCACTAAAACGCCCCTGTTCTGCAAGCTTAAAGATAAGCTGATGGGTTTTGCGAAACACTTCGCGATCTTCTACCCGCAGCGAGATCAGCTCGTTAATGGTAAAGAAACGACGATAATTGATCTCCTCAGCACCCACCTTCCAGAAGGAAAGGCGAAAATTTTGCCGCGCCAGAAGACTATCCAGCAGGTCAAAGCTCGACGGATCCCCTGGCTTGCCGTTAAAAATGGCAATGTTCTCGTCAAAAAAGCTCTGGATAGGTTGGCTAGACGTGTAGAGTTCCCACAAAGAATGCTTGGCAAAGCTAATTTGATCGGTGCGCTCCAGGAGATCTTCCTTGCTAGGGATAAATTTCAGGCTGAAGAGGATCCCGAGCAACTTGACGTAGTCGGGGTGGCTGCGTCCCAATTTTCGCCGCAGCTTGCTCAGGTTGTAGGTAAAAACATCCGCATAGGTGTCAATATTGAGGGGGAACCTCAAGTTGTAGTAGTTAATACTTAGGCCATCGGCATCATAACGAAGCTGGATTTGACCCGACTCCAAACATTTGTCGTAGAAATCTCCCAAGAAAGGGGCTAAGATTCTGCCCTTGATCCCCAGGTAAGAGTGATTCCAATTCACATCAAAGTAGTCAATAAAATCTGAGTTGGGGCCGCTCTCCAGAACATCCATGAGCATCTGGTTCTGGCCATCGTAGGCCATGTGATTGGGCACAATGTCCTGGATCCAGCCTATTCCCTGCTGATTGAGGGCTTCCCACAAGAGCTCAAACTTTTCGCTTCCCCCCAGTTCCTGGTTAATCTGCCTGGGATCCACCACGTCGTAGCCGTGGGTGCTGCCTTTGCGGGCTTGGAAGATGGGAGAGGCATACAAGTCACTGATGCCCAGCAACTTCAGGTAGGGAACAATCTGTCGTGCTGCGTCGAAGTCAAACCCAGCATGAAACTGAATGCGATAGGTGGAAGTCGGGATCCGCATGATGACCTTAGAACAATGACAAAGAAGCCGAGCTTGCCAACGGCATAGGGTCAAGAGAACAGATGTATCTAGGGTAGCGGCTAAGATCTAAGGAGTCCTGCAGGGGAGAGGCGAGGTTAGTGAACTTGTCAAGGCCACAGAGGAGCGCTTCACCCCCGGTAAGGGGGCCGGCAAGGATGGCGAGGTGGGCAGGGATCCTGCTCGTGGGTGGGCTGATGGGGAGTTGGCGAAGTGAGGCAACCTGGGCAGAAAGCGAGTTTCGGGTGGGGAGTGAGCTGGTTTTGACCCTGCGCACCCCCGATGCCCCCGCTCGCCTCCGTCTGCTGAAGCAACGGTTGGAAGAGATTTTGCTACAGGCCAGCAGCCCTCAGGTGCAGGTCAGTCTGGATATCCCCAATCCCTCGACGACCGGCAGCGGGGATCCCCCAGCTCAAGCCGCTCGGATTCTTTTGAACCAGCAACTGCTGTTGGAGGTAACTCCAGCCGATGCAGAGGCTCATGCTGCTCCCCAACCGGCAGATCCGGCAAGGATCTGGGCGGATTGCCTGCAAACGGTGTTCAACCAGGAATCCAGTCGGCAGCAACTGTTTTTGGGATTGGGGCTGCCCCCGCACTTGACCTGGCAAGGGCGACTCTATCGCCGCGCTGAGCGTGCTGCCGCCGATACTGGGCGCTTTGTTACCGATGGCACTCGCATTCAAGATCATGTGGTCTATTGGGAGATCCCCTCTGGAGAGAACCCGTTTGACTTTACCAACAAGCCGACCCTGCCGGATCCGCCGCCGGAGCGGCTATTTTTGTTGAATCGCCACCGCCAGTTTGTGCCCTACGAGTTGTAACCGAAGTCCTTTCTCCCTCTGTTGTCTATTGTCTATGTCGTCCATTCAACGAGAACCTCGCATTCTGTTGGGCCTGCGGGCCGACCAATTTCGTCATCCCGTGGATCTGCAAGCCACCCGCTCTCTGCAGCAAGTGCCGGGGCTGGGCCTGCTGATTCAAAATTGGCTTGGCTCAACGGCAGGACAGATATTTTATCTGGACAACATTGCTTCTAGTATCCAAATTAACGAGCATCAGTTGCCGGAAATTCATCAGCTTTTGGTGCAGGCCTGTCGCATCTTGGATCTGGAGGTGCCCCAGCTCTACGTGCGGCAGAACCCCACGCCCAATGCTTACACCTTTGCCATGCAGGGGAAAAAGCCCTTCATTGTCTTGCACAGCTCTCTGCTGGATCTGTTGGAGCCGCCGGAAATTCAGGCCGTGATCGCTCATGAGTTGGGCCACTTGAAGTGCAATCACGGGGTCTACTTGACGATGGCCAACATTCTCATGCTCTCCACCAGCTTGCTCCCCTTCGGGGGGTTGTTTTATCAGGCGTTGCAGGATCAACTGATGCACTGGCTGCGGTGTGCCGAGTTTACCTGTGACCGGGCGGCGCTGTTGGTAGCCCAAGATGCCAAGACGGTGATCTCGGTGTTGATGAAATTGTGTGGGGGATCCCCGCAATTGGCCTCCAAGCTGAACGTGGACGCCTTTTTGGAGCAGGCCCGTACTTACGACGAGCTGGACGGGGATCTGTGGCAGATGGAGCTGAAGCAGATGCAAACGGTGGGGCGCACCCATCCGCTGCCGGTGCTACGGGCCAGAGAAATCGAGCGTTGGTTCCGCAGCAACACCTATCAGCAGATCCTGGAGCTCCAGGGATTGGGCTCCGCACCGCGGACGTCAACGGCTGCTTCGTAAACTACCCGACTCCGACCGCTAAAGCAGTACAGAGCGGGCTTTTAGTAGCCCTGCAGTTGGC
>NZ_JANSHS010000159.1:0-1479 GCF_047461695.1 Synechococcus sp. R6-7 | reverse complement strand
ATCCTAACATAAGATCAACACGACCTAGCCAACTGTTGATATCCTCCCAAGGCAGGTGGCCAACTTTTTTCCAGCGGTGCTTTGGATTGATAACGTGGTTCTCCCTCTGGTGAGGTAGTGGCTGAGGTGTATCACAAGAGACACAGAGAATATCAAGAAGTTCTGGGTCGCCACCGCTTAGGAAGGCTCGTGGATGTAGTTGTCAAACACGGCAAAATTGCTCAGGGCAGGATCCGGCTTGAGGCTGGATCCCATCAAGAAGCTGACCTTGGGATAGTCTTTGGCTACTTCCCGCGCTTCCCGCTCCACCCCAAAGACCTCACCCACCAGCAGTTGGACGCCGCTCTCGGCATACTGACGCAGCACCCGTGGGTAGTCGGTGTTGGAAACTGACTCCGACCAGGTATAGTCAATATCCCCCCGCTCCTGGGCGGTCATCAAGGCTTTATGGATCCGGCTCACCCACTGCTGCTCAATGGGAACCGTATAAACCCCGGCCACCTTCAGCTTGGTTCCTTGAGCCACCGCGGCATCGCGAACCAACCAGCGGCTCCCCATCAGGCCAGCCACAAAAGCCCCAGAACGCAGGCAGAAGTCCCGCCGGGAGAGTTCTAAACGTGCCATAGTCGCTTCTGTTGAGGTTACTTCGAGATCGGGTTACTGCTCGGCTTATCCTAAGGGGGAGATCCCTGAAAATATGCATCCTGAAATACAATTTTTTGAGAAGGAGCTTGTTTGTAATGGACAACGAAGTTTCGCTGACGGTTGGAATGGATGTAAGGGCCAAGTCCTCTCAAATCAGCTCTCGATAGATTATCCCTCTGACTACTTGGTTGATATCTTGCACAACCGGATGCTGTTGGGGACTACAGCCCTCTTTTATAATTTTATAAAGTGAGCAATAACCCAATTAACTGGTTTCCTAAATTCGGGCTTTGAGGTAATTTAAGACATCTTTATCTGATTTGGCCTATCATTCAGTCAACTGTAGTTGCTTCTTTCCATCCTAAGTTCAAACAAATAGCCACAACATATGGATCTCATTTTGCGCCGGGCCAATTTGCCGGATGGCCGCAAGGGAATCGATATCGGTATCCAGGGGGATCGCATTGTGGCTCTGGAAAGCAACTTACAAGCCACTGCCCCCCAAGAAATTGATGTCAGCAACCGCTTGGTGTCGCCCCCCTTCGTGGATGCCCACTTTCACATGGATGCCACCCTCACCTATGGGATCCCGCGCGTCAACCAGTCGGGCACCTTGCTAGAAGGGATCGCCCTCTGGGGGGAGTTGAAGCCGCTGTTGACCCCCGAGGCGGTGATGGAGCGGGCCTTGACCTATTGCGACTGGGCGGTGGCGCGTGGGATCCTGGCCATCCGCACCCATGTGGATGTGTGCGATCCCAAGCTGTTGGCGGTGCGGGCGCTGCTGGAAGTCAAGCAAAAAGTGGCTCCCTACTTGGATTTGCAACTGGTGGCTTT
>NZ_JANSHS010000158.1:0-11300 GCF_047461695.1 Synechococcus sp. R6-7 | reverse complement strand
AGTCCTTGGACCCTCGAAGATCCCATTCTTCGGAACTGTCTTTTCAGGTCATCGAAATTGAGCTGACCCGACCGGATCGCCTGGTTTTTCCAGAGGATTTGGCTCAGCTTCAGCTGCCTGCCGGGATCAATGCCCAGCTGGGGGTGGTTCTGACGGGGCGGGCCCCCATTTGGCTGTATGGCTGGCTGGTGCATGAGTGCCACTTCACCCGTTGGGTGGCCTGTTATGACCCACGCTTGGGCGCGGTGGTGGTCTCCAGCCATACCCCCGAAGTGCGGGTGGGCCAGGTCATCCCCTGGGTGCAGGGAAGGCCGGGCAAGGCCTACGGCCCGCTGACGCGAACAGAATTGGCAGCGGCGGTGATGGTGGTGGGCCCCCCCGACAGTGGCAAAAGCCGTCTTGCCCGCGCCCTCTTCGAAGCTCTGCTGCCGGAGCATCCCGATATTTATCTGCAACGGGCCCATTGGGATGGGGAAGGCAATTGGACTTTAGACTTGCCACCAGAAGAGGCGAAGATCCTCAAGCACCAGTACCGGGGCTCTTTTACCCCCGAATTTTTCAGCTTCCATGCCCAGGCCATTCTGGCTTTGCGCCGGCAAAAGAGTTTGGTGATTGTGGATGTGGGCGGCAAGGTGGATCCGCAAAAGCAGCCGATCCTGGAAGCCTGCTCCCACTACCTGGTGGTCAGCCGGGATCCCGAGGCTATCCCTCTCTGGCACGAGTTTTGTCGAGACCGGGGCAATTTGCGCTGTGTGGCCATCCTGCACACCTCGTCCGGCCCTCCTCAAGTGCTCAAAGACTCACCTGAGTTGGAAATTCGCTGGGATCCCAACTCTCCTCCCCCCGCGGAGCTGCTTCGGGCGGTGCGCCGCTTGATTGCCTAGGGGTGCGGATTCAGAATTGGATGGGCGGGCGAGCCTTTTCGGAAACGGCGAGATTGAGAACCGGGAGATTGAGAACTGGGAAAAGAAAAAGGAGAGGGTACTGATGCTGGGAGCCATTGCCGGGGATGTTATCGGCTCTGTCCATGAGCACTCGGGCACCAAAACGAAGAACTTTCCGCTGTTCGTCGAGGCCAGCCAATTTACCGATGACACGGTTCTGACGGTCGCTGTGGCCGAGCGGCTGCTGCGGGGCGGTAGCTACGTCGATTGGTACCATGAGTACTTCCACGCCTACCCAGAGGCTGGGTACGGGAGCAGCTTCATCCACTGGGCCGAGCATCGCTGCCGTGAGCCGTACTACAGTTGGGGCAACGGAGCCGCCATGCGGGTTAGCCCCATTGGCATCGCCTGCAACACGCTGGAAGAAGTGCTGGCCCAGGCGCGGGCCAGTGCCGAGGTAACCCACAACCACCCGGAGGGCATCCGCGGCGCTCAGGCTACGGCAGCCGCCGTGTTTCTCGCCCGGTCAGGGTACACCAAGGCCGACATCAAGACGTACATCGAGCAAGAGTTCGGATACTGCCTATCCGAGCGGCTGGACGATATCCGGGAGCACTACTGCTTCGATATCTCCTGTCAGGGCTCGGTGCCCCAGTCGATCATCGCGTTCCTAGAGGCAGACGGTTTTGAAGACGCGGTGCGCAACGCCATCTCCCTTGGTGGAGACGCAGACACCATGGCCTGCATTGCCGGGGGCATTGCGGAGGCGTTTTTCGGCGGCGTGCCGGACGAGATCGCATCCCAGACGCTGGCCGTTTTGGACGAGCGGTTGCGCAATGTTGTGGGCGAGTTCCAAGAGAGGTTTGCGGATCGCCTGACCAGGGGCTGCACCTGATGGCCAAGGTGTGTGGTTTTTGGGTTTTGGGTTGCCTTGTCGCCCTCTCGCTCCGTCAACTGCTCCAGGTTGGATTTACCGGTAAGCCGCCTCTGGGTTGGCTTCATGGCCGTAGAGATAGCTGAGAACCGAGTTGCGCAGGCGGTAGTACTGCGGATCTTCAAGAATCCGCTCGCGATCCCGAGGGCGCGGGAAGGGGATGGTCACGATCTGCCCGATGGTGGCTGCAGGGCCATTGGTCATCAGCACCAGGCGGTCGGCCAAAAACAGCGCCTCATCAATGTCGTGGGTAATCATCAAAACCGTGCAGCGATGTTCATCCCAAATGCGCAACAGCTCCTCTTGAAGCTCCTCTTTGGTAATGGCATCCAAGGCCCCGAAGGGTTCATCCAAAATCAGCACTTCTGGACGGATGGCCAACGCACGAGCAATGGCTACCCGCTGTTTCATCCCTCCCGAAATTTGCGAGGGATATTTCTGAGCGGCTTCCCCCAGCCCCACCAAATCCAAATGTTCTTCCACAATTCGATGCTTTTCCGACTGGCTCTTTTGGGGAAATACCGACCGAACGGCCAAATAAACATTTTCATAAACCGTGAGCCAAGGCAACAGGGCATACCCTTGAAACACTACCATGCGCTCCGGGCCAGGAGCTGTAATCGGCTGCCCTTTCAGCTTCACCGAGCCACTGGTGGGCTGGGCAAATCCGGAAACCATATTCAGCAGGGTGGTTTTGCCACAGCCGGAATGCCCAACCAAGCAGACAAACTCTCCCTCGTTCACACTGAGGTTGATATCTCGCAAGACGGGATAATCCCCCTTGGGAGTTGAGTAGGTCTTGCTGACATTCTCAAGGCTTAGGTAGGGTTCTGCGGCTACGTTCGCTGGGGTAGAGGTTGTCAAGAGGGCAGTCATCGTAGGGTGCTCCAACTCATGATTTTCTCACAACGGGGAATGTGCTTTTGCAAGGGCGCCCAAGTGGGTATCTAGAGCAACACAGGACGACGATCTAAGGCAACCTCGGCTACATAAATATCGTGCTTAATCGCCAAACTGTTGAGGTAGGCCAGGGGATCCTCACCATTAAAGGGGATCCCATCGAACAACTGAATGGGCTGCCTTTGGTAGGAGACATCCAGTCCCAGCTCGCGGGCTGCCGTGCTGAACACCCCCACCTGACATACCCGCTCCACGATCTCCACCCAGTTGCGAGGGAAGGGCAGCTCCCCCCAGCGGGCCATTTGGGTCATCATCCACAGATGCTCGGTGCGGCTGGGACGGTTGCCGGCTCCCAGAAAGAAGCGGTGGTGGGCATATTCCCGCATCGGCCTGTCCAAGTCACAGATTAGGCGCTGGGGATCCCCCAGATGAATGTAGGATGGGTCGGTGCTCAGGTAGGCGCGGCGGCTGAGCAGCTCGCGAATCTCGTCGTGATGGGCCGGGTCTTCACAGTAGCGGCAGGCTTCCAACAGCGCTTTCACCAAGGCAATGTGGGTGTTGGGGTAGGCTCTGGCCCAATCTTCTCGCACCCCCAACACTTTGCCGGGATGGCCCAGCCAAATCTCCAGGTCTGTAGCCACCGTAAAGCCACTGCCCTCTAAGGCTGCCCGCAAATTCCAGGGCTCTCCCACACAGTAGCCATCGATGTTGCCGGCTGTTAGGTTGGCCACCATCTGAGCCGGGGGCAGCGTTTTCAGCACCACGTCATGATCCGGGTGGATCCCACCGGCTGCCAGCCAGTAGCGCAACAGCAAATTGTGCATAGAGCTGGGATGCACCACCCCAAAGGTGAGCCGACGGCTGGGACTATCCAGAATGTAAGCCTTCAACTGGCTGAGGGTGTGGATCCCTTGCTCGTAGAACCGCTTATGCAAGGTGATGGCATTGCCGTTGCGGGTCAAGGTGAGGGCAGTAACCACCGGCTGAGGCGGGTTATCCCCTCCGCCCAAAGACATCCACACCGGCATACCGGCGGGCATTTGGGCCGCATCCAGATAACCTCCCTGAATGCCGTCTTGGATCCCTCGCCAACTGGTTTCCCGCACCAAATTCACTTCTTCCAAGCCGTGTTTGGCAAAAAACCCTTTTTCTTTGGCCACAGCCAACGGAGCGCAGGCAGTGAGGGGCACAAAGCCGATCTCCAAGTTGATCTTTTCCAAGCCATGCCTGGCCACCACAGTGCTGCGGCGAGCACGCCATTGCTTGATGCGTTTTTGTTGGTTCAAAAAGTAGATGATCTCGCTGCGGTAGCTGTAGTAGCTGGGATGGTTGACCACCTCCAGCCGACGGCGGGGCCGAGGAATGTCAATGGTTAAAATGTTCCCAATTCGGGATCCCGGCCCATTGGTGAGCATGACCACACGATCTGACAGAAGAACCGCTTCGTCCACATCGTGGGTGACCATGAGGGTGGTCATCTGATGTTCTTCACAGATGCGCATTAACTGCTCTTGCAAGTTCCCGCGCGTGAGCGCATCCAAAGCGCCAAACGGCTCATCCAACAACAACACTTTGGGCCGCAAAGCCAGGGCACGGGCAATGGCCACCCGCTGCTTCATCCCCCCAGACAATTGGGCTGGGGGCTTATCTGCGGCATGGCGCAAACCCACCAGATCGATGTGCTCTTCCACAATCTGCTGACGCTCCGCCGGAGAATGGTTTTTAAGAACGGCATTCACCGCCAGCGCAATGTTTTGCCGAACCGTTAGCCAAGGCAAAAGCGAGTAATGCTGAAACACCACCATGCGATCGGGGCCGGGAGCGGTGATGGTATGTCCATCCAAAGCCACGATCCCCCCCGTAGGCAAAGACAGCCCCGCCACCATGTTCAATAGGGTGGATTTGCCACAGCCGGAGTGGCCGATTAAGGAGACAAACTCCCCTCGATGGATTTGCAGATCGATCCCTTTCAGAGCAAGGTATTCCTGCCCTCCGGGCAGAGCAAAAGATTTTTCCACCTGCTCCACACTGACCAATACAGACACAGAAAACCTCCCAACCTATCACCCGTCTAGCCTCAAACCAACCACATACTGACAACACATCCAACACATCATTGGTTGGCTATCTTGTTTTGCAAAACAGACATCAGGCGATCCAAAAGCAATCCCACCGCTCCGATGTAGATGACGGCAACAATGATCTCCGTAACGTAGTTCTGCTGGTAGGCATCCCAGATGAAAAAGCCGATCCCCGGCACACCCGACATCACAATCTCTGCGGCAATAATGGCCAGCCAAGATAGGCCAATACCAATGCGCAGACCTGTGAACATGTAGGGCAGGGCTGAGGGCAGCAACACCTTAAAAAAGAAGTCCACTTTGGAGAGCTTGAGCACTTTGGAGACGTTGATGTAGTCTTCCGGGATCTGTCTCACCCCTACAGCCGTGTTGATGAGAATGGGCCAAATTGAGGTAATAAAAATAACGAACAGGGCAGCCGGCTCATTGCGTTGCAAAGCAGCCAAAGATATGGGCACCCAAGCCAAGGGAGCTACCATGCGCAAAAATTGGAAAATGGGATCCAAAGCTCGGTTGATCCACACACTGCTTCCCACCAAAATGCCCAACGTGATGCCCACCAAAGCGGCACTGCAATAGCCGATGGCCACCCTTTGTAGGCTGGCCAAGGTTTGGCGCAGCAGCCCTTGGTCGAGGTCGCTGTTGCGATACAAAGGATGCAGGATCAGATATCGGCTGCGCTCGTCCATCCACACATCCCAAGGCCCCGGCAGCCGAATTAGGTTGGCACTGGCCAAGATCTGCCAGATGAGCAGAAATCCAACAATGCCCACCACAGGGGGGAGAATCTGATCTCGGTACTTCGCCAAATCGAGCTTCGCTGCCGAAGACTTTGCCGGAGAAGAAAGTGTCGTCGTCATAGCTCCTAGAGGAGGATAGGGTTTTACAAGGTTCTCTGTTGTCGCGCTCTCAGAACATTCCAGCCGCAGGGTTCTACAACGTGTTGGAAACAGAGCATGAACTGGGATTGGCCTTGCCTTTTCGTTGGATGGGCAAACACAGGGATTGCAAACTCAACAAAACTCTCACGACAATCAGAAAACTCAGGATTCCTACGGCTATTGAAAGGATGAGCTTGTCCCAGCGGGGCTGGGCCGGCCTCTCAAAAGGAGGATCCCTGAAGAGTTCGCGCGGAACGTGAAGTAGAGCCAACATAGCCGATCCTCAACATGGCATTTAAAGTTATTCAAAAAGTGCGAGGCTCATAGCATCCATCAACTTTCCATCGTTTGGGCAGAAAGCTCGGCACCGCTTTTTTCGACCTCGTGGGATCCCACAGGTAGGCAGGATCCCTGTCGCGCGAGAGATTCGAACAAGGAAACGGTAAGCCATGGACTTCCTGCGAAAGAAGGTGAGGAACTTGGCCCAATCAAGCTATTCAGCTAGACCCTTTTGATTTTCAGGCTGTTCAGGTAAGCCTGCGGATCCTGTGGGTCAAACACCACACCGTCAAAGAAACGCTCTGTTCCCCGCGAGGTGTTGTTGGGGATGTTCTTCACCCCCAGTGCCTGGGCGGCCTCACGCCAGAGATCTTCACGGTTCACTTCATCCACCAGACGACGGGCAGTATCCAGATCGGGAAGGAAGCGAGCGTGAAAGCCCCAACGCAGGGATTCCGTCAGGAACCAAAGGTCATGGCTCTTATAGGGGTAAGAGACGCTGCCCCGGCCATCTTCCCAGTACAAGGGCCCGGCATTGAAATCTTGAACAGCTGGCTTGCCGTCTCCCAATTCGTAGTTGCCTTGAAAGGGAGGGGTGAGAACTTCAACCGGCACATTCAGGTAGGCACGCCCTGAGAGAATGCGTGTCAGTTCTTCTCGGTTGGCCGGATCGTCGCACCATTGCTGCGCTTCCATCACCGCCATCAAAGTGGCTTGTGTGGCCCTGGGGTTTTGCTCTACCCAATCGGCGCGAATGGCCAAGTATTCTTCGGGGTGAAAGGGCCAAATCTGTTGGGTAAGGGCCGCCATAAACCCGATCCCATCGGCCACAATCCGGTAGGGCCAGGGATCCCCGGTGCTAAAAGCATCCATGGTGCCATTGCGCATTCCCTGCACCGTTTCGGCAGAGGGAACCGCCAACAGGTCGATGTCTTGATCCGGATCTACCCCCCCAGCAGCAAACCAGTAACGGATCCAAAAATCTTGATTGACGTTGGGGAAGGTATGAGCGGCCTTGAATTTGCGTCCGTTGCTGGCGCTGAAATTTTTGATGTAGTCTGCAGCTCCAGAAACATCTAGCCCCAAACCCTTGCCAGCATGCATTCCGGCAATGGCAATCCCGTTGCCTTGGGTGATCAGCTGACACAGAACTGCCATGCGCACCGGCCGATTGTTGGTGATGGCGCCAATGTGGATCATGTGAGGCATCGGCATCTGCCACTGGCCACCGTCGATTCCCCCACCCGCTGAGCCGATGACCACATTGTCACGGGCTGCCGGCCAACTGGCCTGCTTCAACACCTCTACACCGGTCATGCCGTGCTTGTCGAAAAAGCCCTTTTCCTTGGCGATGATCAGGGGGGCAGACTCCACAATCGGTATAAAGCCTAACCTGAGATTGGGGGTTTCTGGGCCGCTGGCCTGGGCAACCCAGTAGCCTGTGCTGGCCCGTGCTAAGCTGCCACTCACGAGTCCACCCACGGTGGCCGCACCCGCAGACAGCAAAAAGTTACGACGTGACGTCATGCTCACCTCATCGAAAGGATATGTGAAGGCAAGATGGAAGCTTTCCGGTTCAAGTCGCCTGACCCACGGATTTCCTTCGTGAAATCTCAAGAAATCCTTAAATCTCAGCTTGGTTGATATCCTAAGGGCAAATAAATATAGAAACAATACAATTATTATTTTGGTAAGCATAGACTTCCGTTTATCATTGTTGCGATGGCTTAGGTCTCAATGGCGTTTCCTCCAACGGCGGCTTGCTCTGGGCAAAACAACTCAACAGATTGGGGATCCCTGCCCCATGCCGGCTATCACTGGGATGGCTGCACAGAGCGGTTTTTTGAGGGCTGGTACAGCCGCGTCACCTTGCCCGGGGATCCGCCCATTAGCTTTGCCTTCATGTACGCCATCGATCCCAAGCGCGGGGGCATGGCGCAGGTGTTGGGGCCGGAGGAGGAGTTGCATTGGCGCACCTTCCCCAATCCCCGCCGCTTTTGGGCCAGCTCAACCCATCTGGCCTTGGGGCACTCAGGGATCCCAGGCCCCAGCTGTCGCGGCCTTCAGGATCCCTTCACCTTCTTCCAGCGCACCGCCAGCGGCTACCAATACACCGCCCACCTCAACCAGGGGATTTTGCCGGATCCCTTGGGCTCTGAGCCCATTCGCTGGCTTTACCGCATTCAGCCTCGTTTTGCCTATGGGATCCCACCCCGAGCCACCATGGGAGCCTGGTCTTATCTGCCCATCTTTGAGCCGGGCTGGCAGATCCTCATGAGCCATGGCTTGGCCACCGGCTGGGTGGAGTGGAGAGGCAGGCGCTATGCATTTCAGCAGGCTCCCGCCTACGCCGAAAAAAATTGGGGCCAAAGCTTTCCTCGCCGCTGGTTTTGGATCCAGTGCAACGCCTTTCCCCAACATCCCGGTCTCAGCCTCACCTGTGCCGGAGCTGAGCGGCAGGTGCTCACCCGCCCCGAAGAAGTGGCCCTGATCAGCTTGCATGGATGGGGATCCCAGCCCTTTTTGGAATGGCGACCCGGATCCGCTCGGCTGACCTGGCAAGTGGATCCCTGGGGATCTTGGCGAATCCGGGGAGAGAGCGCCCTCTGGTGTATTCAGCTAGAAGGGCACACGCGGCGGCCTGGCCAAACTGTATTCGCCCCTGGCCCAGAAGGGATGCAGCGCAACTGTCGGGATACCCTATCAGGGCATCTGCACCTACAGCTTTGGCAGCGCAACGGCCAAGTCTGGACGCCGGTGCTCACGGCCACCAGCTCCCAAGCCGGCCTCGAAGTGGGGGGAGAAGTCCGGCAACCTTGGCAAGGGCAATGTTAACGCTGGCGGATATCTACACCCCCGTTGGACTTTCCAAAAAACGCTCTTGTGCTAGAATGCCTAAGCCACATTGATAGATGTCCATCTCTGTCTCTGGATAGTACTGGATAGTATCTGAGTAACTATGGACAGATAGTATGGACAGACAGTCAACCGTGGTTGGCCCGCCCCTCTTGCGCCTGTAGCTCAGTGGACTAGAGCACGTGGCTACGGACCACGGTGTCGGGAGTTCAAATCTCTCCAGGCGCGTTTTGGCCCCAGACAGCTTCCGTCTGGGGTATTTACCGTCCCTTGGTTTCGCCAGAACTTGTGCTAGGATTACCCCTATCAAGTCCGCCTTGATGCAGGCGTAGGGAGCCCGAGGATCATGTTTGAACGCTTTACAGAAAAAGCCATCAAGGTGATCATGCTGGCCCAAGAAGAAGCCAGACGGTTAGGTCACAATTTCGTTGGCACCGAGCAAATTTTGTTGGGGTTAATCGGCGAGGGCACTGGGGTCGCCGCCAAAGTTCTCAAGTCCATGGGAGTGAACTTGAAGGACGCCCGCATTGAAGTCGAGAAAATTATCGGTCGGGGATCCGGTTTTGTGGCCGTCGAGATCCCTTTCACTCCCCGCGCCAAGCGAGTGCTGGAACTCTCTCTAGAAGAGGCCCGCCAGCTCGGCCACAACTACATCGGCACTGAGCACCTGCTCCTGGGCCTAATCCGAGAAGGGGAAGGGGTGGCAGCCCGCGTTTTGGAAAACCTGGGGGTGGATCTCTCCAAGGTGCGCACCCAGGTGATCCGCATGTTGGGCGAGACCGCCGAAGTGACGGCGGGGGGGGGATCCTCCAGCCGCACCAAAACGCCCACCCTGGACGAATTCGGCTCCAACCTAACTCAACTGGCCCAGGAGGGCAAGCTGGATCCGGTGGTCGGTCGGACGCGGGAGATCGAGCGGGTGATCCAGATCCTGGGCCGCCGCACCAAGAACAACCCCGTACTCATTGGCGAGCCGGGGGTAGGCAAAACCGCCATCGCCGAGGGTTTGGCCCAGCGCATCGTGCAGGGGGATGTGCCCGATATTTTGGCCGACAAGCGGGTGATCAGCCTGGATATTGGCTTGCTGGTGGCCGGCACCAAGTACCGCGGCGAGTTTGAAGAGCGCCTCAAGAAAATCATGGATGAGATCCGCAATGCCGGCAACATCATCCTGGTCATCGACGAGGTGCATACCCTGATCGGGGCCGGGGCTGCCGAAGGGGCGATTGATGCCGCCAACATCCTCAAGCCTGCCTTGGCCCGTGGCGAGTTGCAGTGCATCGGCGCCACCACCCTGGATGAGTACCGCAAGCACATCGAACGGGATGCCGCCCTGGAGCGTCGCTTCCAGCCCATCATGGTGGGCGAGCCGACAGTCTCCGAGACGATCGAGATCCTGTTTGGCTTGCGGGAGCGCTACGAGCAGCACCACAAGCTGAAGATCTCCGATGCCGCCTTGGATGCAGCCGCCAAGCTGGCCGACCAGTACATCTCCGACCGCTTCCTGCCGGATAAGGCCATCGATTTGATCGACGAGGCTGCTTCGCGGGTGCGCCTGATCAACTCTCAACTGCCTCCGGCGGCCCGGGAGCTGGATCAAGAGTTGCGGCGAGTGCTCAAGGAGAAAGACGCTGCGGTGCGGGCCCAGAACTTCGACAAAGCCGGTGAGCTGCGGGATCGGGAGATGGAGATCAAGCAGCAGATCCGCGCCATTGCCGCTGCCAAAAAAGCCGAGGAGAGCAGCCGCAGCGAAATGCCTGAGGTAACCGAAGAGGACGTGGCCCAAGTGGTCAGCGCCTGGACGGGGGTGCCGGTGGCCAAGCTGACCGAGAGCGAGTCAGTGAAGCTGCTGAACATGGAAGAAACCCTGCACCAGCGCATCATCGGCCAAGACGAAGCGGTGCGGGCCATCTCCCGGGCCATCCGCCGCGCTCGGGTGGGGCTGAAAAATCCCAACCGCCCCATCGCCAGCTTCATCTTCTCCGGCCCAACAGGGGTGGGCAAAACCGAGCTGACCAAGGCTTTGGCAGCCTACTTCTTCGGCTCCGAGTCAGCCATGATCCGCCTCGACATGTCGGAATACATGGAGCGGCACACGGTCAGCAAGCTGATCGGATCCCCGCCGGGCTATGTGGGCTACAACGAGGGGGGTCAGCTCACAGAAGCGGTGCGGCGTCGCCCCTACACGGTGGTGCTTTTCGATGAGATCGAGAAGGCGCACCCGGATGTGTTTAACCTATTGCTGCAAATCCTGGAGGATGGCCGCCTGACCGATGCCAAGGGCCGCACGGTGGACTTCAAGAACACCCTGATCGTGATGACCTCTAACATCGGCTCGAAGGTCATCGAGAAGGGCGGCGGCAGCCTCGGCTTCGAGTTCAACACCAACGACGAGGATGCCAACTACAACCGCATCCGCAACCTGGTGAACGAGGAGCTGAAGCAGTACTTCCGTCCGGAGTTCCTCAACCGCGTGGACGAGATC
>NZ_JANSHS010000157.1:0-12074 GCF_047461695.1 Synechococcus sp. R6-7 | reverse complement strand
CCCAACAGGGAGCGCCCCTCACGCAAGGCTTCCAGCAAGTCCCGCGTGGTTTCAATGCGAACCGGCTCTGAGGGTTGAGAAGGGGGAGCACTCACAGATGGAGCATTCCTCACAGGTTAGGCCAGAAATCCGGTCAACCCAGCCGAGAACTGAGGGCCAACTGGGGATTCCACCTATCAAGCTAACGTTTGCGTCGCCTGTCGAGGTTAAGAGGATATTAAAAAGACAACTCTGCATCGAGCTTTCCAGAGGGGGTCTTCTCTTGTGGAAACAGCCTGCCAGCAGAGCACAATCGGCTCCGATTTGTTGCATACTCGGGGCAGCCTTTCGTCAGTGAACCACACCTCCCATGCAGGTAGCTTTTATTGTCGATCCATTGCCTCAGTTGCAGGTGGGCCATGACACCAGCATTGCCCTGATGGAAGCTCTGCAGAAACGGGGGCACCGCATTTTCTGCCTGGGCCTGGCGGATCTCTACTGGGATCAAGGGGAAACGTGGGGATCCCTTGAGGAAATCCGGTTGGATCTGAAGGCGGATCCCTGGTATGAGGTCAAAGACCGGCAACTGCTGCCCCTGAGCCAAATGCAGGCGGTGTGGATGCGCAAGGATCCGCCGGTGGATACGGCCTATCTCTATGCCACTTACCTTTTGGATCGTCTCTCCCCCAGCCGCACGCTGGTGCTCAATCATCCTGCCGGGATCCGCTCGGCCAACGAAAAGCTCTATGCCCTGCAATTTCAAGAGTGGATCCCGCGCACCCGCGTCAGCAGCAACAAACGCCTGCTGCGTCAGTTCGTCGAACAGGAAGGACAGGCGGTGCTCAAGCCTTTGGGTGGCAAAGGTGGGGAAGGGATCCTGAGGGTCAATGCCGGGGATCCAAACCTCAACTCGTTGATTGAAATGAGCACCCAATTTGGTCGGCTGCCCGTGATGGTGCAAGAGTATTTGCCACAGGCGGCGGCAGGAGATAAACGCATTTTGTTGCTGGAAGGAGAACCTTTGGGCGCCGTCAATCGGATCCCTGGAGAGGGCGATTTTCGGGGCAATGTTGCTGCCGGCGGTCGAGTGGAAAAAACCAAGATTACCGAAAAAGAACGGGCTCTCTGCGGGGCTTTGGCACCGGTGCTCAGGCAGGAGAAGCTGTATTTTGTCGGGATTGATGTTATCGGGGAACGACTAACCGAAGTGAACGTGACCAGCCCAACAATGCTGCGAGAACTCTGTCAGTTGGAAGGAGTTGACCTGGCAGATCAAGTGGCTCAGTGGCTGGAAAAGAAGGTGCCCGACAAGGGCTGAATGACTACCCACCAGGATGTTTCTGGGATCCGGCGCGTCTGTTGCATGACAGGGATCCCGTCTATCCAGGGAATCCATAGGGATCCCATGAATTCAGAAAGACATAATTATAGCTTAAGGCTGAGATCAGCTTCTTTTGGTCGGCAGCTAGAAAATAAAAAGCCCCACAAGGGGGCTCTATCGCGACCAGTCAGCGACTTATAAAACTCTAGAGCAATATAAAGAAAAGCTCCATGAATAGGCCGTATTGAACACCGTATTGAGCACAGTTTTTAGAATCTCAGAAAAAAGGCCAAATCCTCGGAGTTGTTATCTTTTTTTTAGATTTTTCGGCCCGAGGCTAATCCCAGGCCCCTTCTGCTTTGCCGGAGCGGTCTTTAGAGTTGCTGCTCTTGCCCAGTGGGCTAGGAGTCTGCCGGTGGCCTTTCCCGACCCACCCAGCGCCAGATGGTGGGCAGCAGCACTGCCGCCAGTCCGCACTTCACCAAGTCTCCTGGAATAAAAGGGAAGACCCCCTTGTTGAGGACGGCCAAGATCGAGGTGGGCTCAACATTCTGGTTCAGCCACACCCCTAGCCAAGTGGCTCCTAGCAAATAAATCAGAGCTGAGCAGGACAACATCGCCAGCGCCATCTTCCAGGGGTTGCGATCCACGCCCCAGCGCTCCACCAACCAACCCATCAGCCCTGCAGCCAGGGGAAAAGCCAACAGGTAGCCCCCCGTCGCCCCGGCCAAGTGGCTAAGCCCGGATCTGCCACCGCTGAAGAAGGGCAATCCCAGGATCCCTTCCAGCAGGTAGACCAGCAACGTGAGAAAGCCCAGCCGTGCCCCAAAGCCTGCCCCCACCAGCATTACCCCAAAGGTTTGTCCAGTGATGGGCACCGGTGTAAAAGGCAGAGGGATCCTCACCTGCGCCAGAGCTGCTACGAATAGGCTCCCTCCCACCACCAGCAGTAGATCGCGAATGCGAGAAGAACGGGGCAGAAAAGTCTGGGCCAAGGGCAGGTAACTCGCAGTCATAGAGCACCTGGAGTGTCGAGACATGAAGGTCAGTATAGGGGAATGCAAAGAAGAGGGCAAGTACACACTAACCCTTTCCTAAGGCATTCGCGCTTGGGCAAGCACAGCTTGGGGAATAACTCACAAACGCAGCAAAGCATCACTTGGAAGCAACAAAAAAAGGGCATTAAGCCCCTAAAAATAGCTTCCCCTTTCAGCAAATAGCTAGCCTTTGATACACAGAATTGGCTTTAAGCGCGCTACAAGTTTCGCAATCTTGGCTTGATCGGCAGCGCGCACCACTTTGTCGACGTTTTTGTAGGCCTGGGGCGCTTCTTCAGCTACCCCCCGCAAAGAGGGACTGCGCACGATGACGCCGCGCCGTCTCAGTTGTTCGATAATCTCCTGCCCTGTCCAGGCTTTGAGGGCCTGGTTGCGACTCATCGCCCTCCCAGCGCCGTGGCAGGCTGAGGAGAGGGAAAGGGCCTCCCCTTGCGCGGTGCCGACCAGAATGTAGGAAGCCGTGCCCATGGAGCCACCGATGATGACGGGCTGACCGATAGAGCGAAAAGCTTGAGGAAGCTCTGGGTGGCCAGGCCCAAAAGCGCGCGTTGCCCCTTTGCGGTGAACGAACAGGCGGCGCTTTTTCCCCTCTATCTCGTGGGTTTCCTCCTTACAGGTGTTGTGGGAGACGTCGTAAATAAGGTCGAGTTCAGCTTTGGGGAAAAGCTCAGCGAACACCTCGCGCACCCAGTAGGTGATGATCTGGCGGTTAGCCAAAGCGCAGTTGGTTGCCGCCCGCATTGCTCCCAGGTAGCTTTGCCCCACTTTGGACTTCAAGGGCGCACAGGCCAGCTCGCGATCAGGTAGCTCTATGCCGTGTTCTTTAGCCGCCTGTTGCATCTTCTTCAAGTACTCAGTGCCGATCTGGTGACCCAAGCCACGGGAGCCGCAGTGGATAGTAATCACCACTTCCCCCGACTTAAGGCCAAAGCCTTTGGCAATCTCGGGATCGTAGATCTCGTCAACAACTTGGACTTCGAGGTAGTGGTTACCCGAACCGAGGGTTCCCATCTCGCGCCGCTGGCGCTCACGGGCGTAGGCGGAGACTTCGCTCGGCATTGCTCCGCGCATGCGGCCATGTTCTTCGATGCGCTCCAGATCCTCTTTCTTGCCGTAGCCCTGAGCAACAGCCCATTCTGCTCCGCCTTCGAGCATAGCTTCCATCTCTTTGTCGCTCAAGGAGATCTTGCTGCGGCTGCCGAGCCCTACCGGTACGCTCGCGTACAGGGCATTGGCTAGGGGCTCTGCCATCTCCTCCACTTCCTCGCGCTTTAGCCCGGTTCGCAAGGTTCTCACGCCGCAGGAGATGTCAAATCCCACGCCGCCGGCGGAAATCACCCCCCCTGCTTCCGCATCAAAGGCCGCCACCCCACCGATGGGAAAGCCATAGCCCCAGTGGGCGTCTGGCATCACGTAGCAGGCTCCAACGATCCCTGGCAAGGTGGTCACGTTGCTGGCCTGCTCGGCCACTTTGTCGTCCATTTCCCGGATTAACTCCTCGTCGGCAAAGATCAAGACCGGGACACGCATTCTGCCTTTTGGAGGAATGCGCCAGACTGTCTCATCCACACGCTCAAGTTTCTTGATATCCATAGGTTGCCTCCCCTTACACGTCCACCACGCACTGGGCCACCCAAAGCTCACCCTCTCGGGCTACCTTGAGTTCCGTGTAAGTTGCCCCCTTAACTTCTACCGCCGGTCGGTGCTTGGCATGGTCAACTCTTTCCCCCCACAGGCTGGCCTTGAGATGCTCTTTTGCCAGGTGCACTTCGACTTTTCCAAAGAGCATGCCTCTGACGGCCATCTCGTAGATCACTGCGTTCAGGAAATCCACCAACAACAGTTCCAGATCGCCTGCATTTCCTAGCTCGATCTCTAGGTGTTCTCTGGGAGCTACTTCATCCACGCTAGTGACCACCGCAGTCAGGGCCAAAGCTGCCTGGGCAAAGGCTTCCTCCGGCGTTGCCCCATAGCCGCGGACACCAATGTCAGCCATGTGTTCAAAGTGCTCCCATCTTGCCTGCACCACGGCAGTCCCCCTGCTCTCATTCTCAGGCCAAAGCCAGAGGCCACCTGGATAGATTAAGGTTTCTCTCTAGAAACTGGAAGAGGAAAGAAGGCGTAGCTCAAAGGTGAGGATGTTGGCAGCCAAAATCTCCAGGGCTCCTCCCTCAATGAGCTCGCGGGTGAGGCCGCTTCCAGATCCACTTTGCTGGAGTAACTCACGGCTGCGGCGCATGGTCTCTTGGCGCTGGGGATCGTCGACAACCACCTGCCGCTGGTTGGAGAGACTAAGGCGATAGTAGTTGGGCAGTTCGCCGCGGGTGGCATCAATGGCTAGATTGGTCTCTTCAGGAGCCACGCGAAAAGGGGCGCGGGCAGTGAGCAAAGCCACCTGGATATCCTGGTTTTGCCCGTCCAGACCTTGGAGCTCCGAAAGGTCAATCCGAAACCTAAGGGTGTCGCGGTCCCGGTTAACGCGCTCCACCCGCACTTGGTTAAAGCCAACGGCAAACTCTCGCTCCTGCTCACCAAAGCGCTGGATGGTAGCTTGCAAAACGGCCTCCTCGTTAAGAGGGGTAACCCGAATCAGGTAGTCCCAGTCGCGCACAAAGGTGTACTCGTTGGGCCCAACCCGGACATTGGGATCTACCAGGTTGGCGGTGGGGCCAGGGCTACCAGCTCGGCTAAGGGCCACCATGTACCAGTAGTTAGGGCTAATGGGCAGGCCCATGGTCATGCGCACTTCCAACAAAAGCCGTGCCCAACTAGCCCCAGCCGTGAGGGCCACAAGGGCTGCTGCTCCAAGGCCGCTCCACAGCCACCGCTGAGGACGCAAAAACCAAGCTATGCCTCCACTCCTCATCAAACAGTTCCTCTGGCCTCAAGGCTGAGGGCTCCTACCCCTGATCCTAGCCTCTTAGGACTTCCTCCTGCTATGCGAGCCTGGATCCCTATTCGATAGAGCCTATCCCTAGGAGTTAGCCAACTCTTGTGGCACTCCTGTCTCTTGAGTCCTTCCTTGCGCCTGGTTTTGCCGGCGTGCCTGGACAACTGCCACCGTAAGCAAATGGGAGAGCAAGCCCACTGGCCCGGCAAACAAGCACAAAATCAGAGAATGGGTTGTCCATACTCGCTTATCCCACCCTTCCAAAAAGATCCAGCGGCCCACAAACAAATCCATGACGATGTAGTGGACCCATCCCGTCGCCATAACGGCGGGTTGACTGAATAGGTTGGTTAGGCTGGTCAGAGACAGTTGAGGGTCGGAAAATTCCTTGAGAACATCCGCGTTGAACCCGGTGACCAAAAGATACAAATAAACCGCCGCCAAAATAGCGATGGGCAAAAGCGATTCCATCACCTTGCGGGTTACCTTCCAACCCGGCAACAGAATCATCATTGCCCAAAAGGGCAGAGCAAACCAGTTGGCCCCGTTAAAGATCATCTCCAGCATGCTTGGCAGCCCCCAACGCTACCTGTCTATTATCGGCCTAATGCCCCCTGGGGATCCCTGCAGTAGCGGGTGGAAATGGATAGGAGTTATTCCTGACTTGCCCTGAAGTTTTTTTCTGGAGCCAGAGGGATCCCGGTCGCTATTCCGGTTGGCGGAGCCTAGCAGTCGCAATGGAGCTGACCGCACGGCCACTGTCGGTGGTGGCAGCAATGCAGGAAATCCGGGATCCGGTGTCGGTCATGGCCCAGAAGCTGCTGATGCTTTTGGCCGTAGAGGTGGGTTGAGCTGGGCCGATGGGGGATTCTACTGCCTGGGAGTCTGGGGATTTTTCCTGAGCAGGGATCCACACCACAGGTTCCTCACCCCGTTGAGCTACTGCAACTTTTGGGGCGGGATGTTCTGGGGTGGGCTCAGGGGCTTCTTCTTTGCGGGCGGCCTCTGCAGCAGGGACATTCCGGGGAGAGGGCTGCTGAACCAGCCTCTTGTCAAGGGGTGGTCGTGGCGCGGCAGCGGGGGGTGCAGGGGGGGCTTGGCCGGCGATCTTTCCCCATAAGGCTTTGAGGAGTTGCCACATGGCTGGGTTGGCTACTGAGGGAGAGAGCAGTGAGGAATGGTGTTATCCTGCCATGCTCTGGCCTGAGAATCCATCCCCTCTGCCAGTCTTGATAGAGCAAAGTCATAACGAGTATGATTAAGTAGCTTGCTTAGGGAGAAAGTTCAACATGGCGCAGATTCGCGAGATTCCCCTTGCCCAAATTCGCCGCCCTTTGCCGCGGCAAACGGATCCGGATAAGGTGCAGGCGCTGATGGCTTCCATTGAAGCAGTCGGCCTACAGGAGCCCATTGAGGTTTTGGAAGTGGAAGGGGAGTATTATGGGTTCTCCGGCTGCCATCGCTACGAGGCATTTGTCCGCTTGGGCAAGGAGCGGATCCCCTGCCGGGTGCGAAAAGCGCCACGTGCTGTTTTGAGGCTACACCTGGCCTGAAAGGGATCCCTTCTGGCCCGGCTCCTCTTCGGCGGTGTAGCCCCGTTCGTAGGCAAAACGCACCAGTTGCGAGCGATTTTCCAAAGAAAGCTTGCTGAGGATGTTGGTCAGGTGAGTTTGCACGGTGCGCGGGCTGATGAACAGCTTCTCGCCGATTTGCTTGTTGGTGAAGCCGCGAATGACTTCCCGAAAGACCCGCTCTTCGGCAGGGGTCAGGGGCAATTCGGGTGGAGTGGGTCGGGGGGCCGCTTCCGGTTTTGGCTGGGACTGCTGTTGGATTAGCCGCAAAATTTCCGATTGGGTGCGGCGGGAGCGTTCAATCTGGGCCTCGATTTTGGCCACCAACTCCAGGGGTTCAAAGGGCTTGATGATGTAGTCATCCGCCCCCCGCTCGTAGCCCTGAACTCGGTCATCGATCTCTCCCCGCGAAGAGAGAAAAATGAAGGGGACGAGCTCGCCGCCGCGCTGTTGGCGCAGTTGTCGGCAAAACTCGAAGCCGTCCATTTCCGGCATCACCACATCTGAAACCACCACATCCGGCTGCTCTTGGGCAAACAGACGCAACCCTTCTACACCCGAAGCGCCTGTACAAACCCGATAGCCATGCTGAGTCAGGTGGCGGCTCAGCACCTTCAGGGAGAGGGGATCGTCATCTACGACCAGTACACGCTTCATGAGGACTCGAGGAGGCTGTTAGGGAAAAGGGTAAAGCGCTATTCACCTGTTATCTGTCGCTATTTTAGGGAGACGGACAGGATTCGTCATTTGGCTGGGGTGCCTTGACCCATAATAGTGGTTTCAAGGGTGGCCTGGTTGAAAGCTGAAGACTACGGTAGCTGTGAAATGAGGGACTGAACCTGGCCCTCTAAGCTCCCATTCCCGAGTACTGTTGCAAGCCTTTGCGCCACAACCAGCGGTTAGCCAGCCAGAGCAGGCCCGTCCAGGCCAGGCCCATGCCAAAGCCGCCCAGAATATCCACCGGGATCCCTGCCCAGAGGCTGGCGGGAAAATGCACCAGGTAGGGGAAGGGTGTCCAGGCCAAGACCTGGCGCACGGGTGGTGGGAACACCTCCAGAGGAGCGATCACCCCCGAGAAAAACAAGTACACCAAAAAATGGAACTGCTCCAAGGCCGTCACCCGTTCCACCCAAAAGGCCAGCAGCGCCAGGGTGTACTGCATGAGAAAGCGCAGGGCAAAAGCCAGGAGAATGGCCAGGGATCCCAGCCCCGCCTGGGCCCAAGAGGGGATCCAAAAGGCAGGGGGGTAGAGGACGAAGAAAAGGGCGATTAAAACCAGGGTAAAGGGGAGACGGGCCAAGCGCTCCATCAGGTGGCTGGCCACATGGTGCCAAGCGGGATCCAGAGGCTGCAACAGGCGAGGAGATAATTTGCCTTCGACCACCTCTCGCTCAAAGTCCCAGATGACCCAGACGATGGTGAACTGGCGCACCAGGAACACCGCCAGAAAGTAGCGGATGAACTCCAGAGCAGACAGCGAGAAGTCTCCTGAGCGGGCTGCCTCGCTCCACACCCCCATCATGATCAGGGGCAGGGATCCGGCCAACACCCACAGGATCAGCTCGGCCCGGTACTCCAGCATGTAGGCGTAGTAGGCGGAGAAGAGGGCACCCAACTTGCGAAAGAAGGCGTTCATGGAGATTCCGGTTGCGCAAGCGCTGCGGAGCAATACGAGACTGGCGGACGCAAAGTGGGCAACAAGCTGGCCAGGCTGACCACCGCTCCCACCACAACAATTGAAGGCGGTGCTACGGGCGAGGGCTGCCCAGCCAGAGTCTGCAGGCGGAGCAGATGAATCTCTTGCTCAGGGGTGGTGCCCCAGCGGATCAGGGCAACCGGGGTATCGGGAGCTTTCCCTCCGGCCAACAATTCAGCGGCAATGTGGCTGAGGTTGTGCATGCCCATGTAGATCACCAGGGTTTCCACCGCCCCGGCCAAAGCCCGCCAATTGACCTGGGGGCGGTATTTCCCTGCCGCCTCATGTCCGGTAACAAAAGCAACTGAGGAGCTGAGGTCGCGATGGGTGAGAGGGATCCCGGCATAGGCGCTGGCGGCAATGCCCGCCGTAATTCCCGGCACCACCTCCACCGGGATCCCGGCCTGCACCAGAGCCAACATCTCCTCGCCGCCTCGCCCAAAGATGAAGGGATCCCCCCCTTTGAGCCGCACCACCACGGCTGCTGTCCGAGCTTTCTCCATCAGCAAGGCTGTGATCTGCTCCTGGGGCAAGGTGTGAGCGCCGCAGTGTTTGCCAGCATAGATCCGTTCTGCCGTCGGCGGGATCAGCTCCAGGATGGAGGATCCCACCAGAGCATCGTAGATGACCACATCCGCGTGGGCGAGTAGCGCCTTTCCCTTCACCGTCAGCAGCCCTGGATCCCCAGGCCCTGCCCCCACCAAATACACTTTGCCCATCTCAAGTCCTGGTCGCGTCATTGCTGTTGGAAATATCCATTTTGAGGGAACGGGAAAGATTCGGCTATTCCAGCGCCGGGCTAAAAGCCTGGAGTGTCTCCACAATGGCCTGCATCAGTTGAGGATCCCGCCAGAGGGGCGGCTCCACCTGGATTTGGAGCAGAGGCCATTCCCGCTGTAATCGCTGAGCCTGTTCTTGTAGGGCGCGCAGCAGACCGCCTGGAAAGAGAAAAAACGGCAGCACCCGTAGACGGCACTGGCTAAGGCGCAAGCAATGGATCACGACCGCTTCTAAGGTGGGGGACTGGGCAGCAAAAGCCACATGCAAGGGGATCTCGGGCAAGCGCCGTTGCACAGTTTGGATCCCTGCTTGGAGCTGGGCGGCAAACCCCGGCAGACGGCTGCCATGGCCAAGCACAATCCAGGCATCTGCCCGTTCGCCGGATTGCCTGAGCGTTGCAGAGCAAGAGGGCTGTAGAGCCAGAATGCGAGCCACCAACAGATCCAGGAGGGCCGGGTGCTGGCCAATGGGGGGTGTTAACCGGATGGGCAGGCGCGGCCAGCGAGCTTGAACCTGCTTCACCGCAGCCGGCAAATCCTCTTCCACGTGGGATCCCCCCCCCATAAACAGTGACAGCAGCACCACTTGATCGGGAGATCGGCCTGCGCCCAGCCAAGCTGCCAGCCGTCCTTGAATCTGTTCGGCCAGGGTGAGAGGCTGACCTTCCAACTGGGCCAGCTCCACCGGCTGGGGAGCCAGCTGCTGCTGCACCCGTGCCAACAAATCTGCCAAAGCCTGCTGATAATCGGGATCCCGGCTGCCGTGACAAACCAAAAAAACCAGTGGATCGGGGGACATGGCAGAGGTTAGGGATCCGAGCGGAAGGGTTCCATTTTGCTACTTTAGGGGATCCCGCCAACTTCTCGCGTAGGATCTGCGCGTATGATTTGAAGAGTACACACCCTCTTTCCCAGCTTCGTCAGCCCTTTCCCAGGTTTTCATGTCATTTGAGAATCGTTCCACCGCCCCTGAACTCTTAATCCATGTCTTGCGGGAGGGGTTGACCGAATCTATCCATCATTGCCAAGCTGTCGTGGCCGATAGCCGCGGGCGTTCTCTGGCCATGGCCGGCAACAGCACCACCCCTGTTTTTGCCCGTTCTGCCCTCAAACCTTTCCAAGCACTGGCCATGCTCTCCACCGGCATCCGCGAGCGCTACCGCCTCAGCGAGAAAGATATTGCCATCATGTGCGGATCCCATCAGGGCACCACGGCTCATGCGCGGCAGGTGTTCAGTATACTGTGGCGGGCCGATCTGTCTCCCGATTTGCTGGTCTGCCCCACCCCACCCGGCAAGCCCAGCCCCCTGTGCCACAACTGCTCCGGCAAACATGCCGGCATGCTTATGGCCAGCCGCGCCCAAAACTGGACCTTGTCAGACTATGCCCAGCGGCAGCATCCGGTGCAAGCGCTGGTGCGGGCCAAGTTGGCGGATTTGCTGCAAATGCCCTCGGAGGAGTTTTTGTTTGCGCGGGATGACTGTGGGGTGCCCACCTACCAATTGCAACTGAACCACCTGGCTTCTCTATTCGCCCAACTGACCGCCGGCGAGCGGCCCGACTTGGAATCGGTAGCACGGGCCATGACCCATCACCCGGAGATGGTGGCCGGACAGGGGTGTTTCGACACGGAGTTGATGCGGGCTACTCAAGGGGATCTGGTGAGCAAATCGGGTGCTGAAGGGATCCAGTGCATTGGCCGGGTGGGGGAAGGCATGGGCCTGGCCATCAAGGTCCAGGATGGAGCCGCCCGGGCCAAGTATGCCCTGGCTTTGCACCTGCTGCAGCGCATGGGCTGGATCCAGCCTGCCGCCGCCGAGATGCTGGGGGAGCGCTTCCTTCGCGTCGGCCCCTACACCCGCCTCGAGGTAGAAGGGGAGCTGCGCATGCCTTGAAGAC
This sequence comes from Synechococcus sp. R6-7, assembly GCF_047461695.1. Classification (NCBI taxonomy): domain Bacteria; kingdom Bacillati; phylum Cyanobacteriota; class Cyanophyceae; order Synechococcales; family Synechococcaceae; genus Synechococcus; species Synechococcus sp. R6-7. The sequence continues at coordinate 881 of NZ_JANSHS010000157.1, read as the reverse complement.
TCAGCGCTGGAAGGGGTTTTGGTAAGGATTGGGGTTGGAGCTCTGGCCTTTGTTGCGGTACTTAGGATTGATGGTCAAGGTGCCGGATCCCAAACCCCGCTGCGCCAAGAACTCCAGGTTGCGGCGGCGCATGGTGGTGTCGTAGTCGTTCTTGACGCGATCTTCGAGGATGGCCACCTGCTGCAGCGCGCTCAGCAAGATAGCAGCAGCTTGCTCGGAGGTGTAGCCATTCTGGGAGGCATAGCGCACGGCAAACTCGTCGGCTGCTACCTGGGCCTTCTGGCCCTTCTCCGCTTTGCGCAACAGAAACACCGCTGACGCGGCCAAGCCTGCTGCTAAGCCAACGCCGAGGTTATCTCCCATCTGCAGCTCTACCAAAATGCCCATGCTGCCGGCCCCGATCAAGGCGGGATACAGCAACAACGCCGACCAGTTATCCCCCAAAGCCAGCTCTGTGGCCATCACCGCTTCTCGCAAGAAGTAGATCTTCTGCTGGTCAGGGCTCAGCTTCTGCCAACGGCTGAGGTCAATGGCAAAGCGAGAGTACTTTTGCCAGGGGAAGCGCCACAACGGCTGCACAACCCGAGACTGGTCAGGGGTGCCGATCTCGATCTGCACTTCAGGGCGGATCTCCACTGGGAGAAACTGGATCAGGCGGTCAAAGTCGGAAATGGTATACATGCTGGCACAGTGCGGCTAAGGGAGCGGCTGGAGAGGATTACCCATAGTAAAAGATTCTAGCCTTCCTTGCAGGCCAGCTCCAAGCAAGCTTTTTGCAATAGGGCTGGCGGCAGAGGGACAAGCCTGAGCCTAGATGGAAAGGGGGTATGCCGCGTAACATACTCCCGACCCTGTAGCTAGCTTCCCGCAGGGTTGCTACG
>NZ_JANSHS010000156.1:0-2674 GCF_047461695.1 Synechococcus sp. R6-7 | reverse complement strand
CCAGAAAGAGGGCTGCTTTTTCAGAAAGACTGGGATCCGCGGAGTCTGGTTCGAGTTCATGCTGAAGATCCTCCATCGCGCGGGTTGGCAGTTCCAACTCAGTCTGCCTTAGGGGGCCGGGAACTCTCTTGGATCCTAAGCAGGGATCCCTTGCCCCGGCTCTCTATCGAAGCTGGAACAGACCGCAGAGTCACCGGATGTATTCCTTCAACACGCTGTTGCGGTTGGGGTGGCGCAACTTGCGCAGAGCCTTAGCCTCGATCTGCCGGATTCGCTCACGGGTGACATTAAAGATCTGGCCGATTTCCTCCAGAGTTTTCATGCGGCCATCATCCAAGCCGTAGCGCAACTTCAACACATCCCGTTCGCGGGCGGTGAGGGTTTCCAAAACGCTTTCCAGATCTTCTCTGAGCAAGACTTTGGCCACCCGATCCTCCGGCGTCTCCCCATCCGACTCGATAAAGTCTCCCAGCCGAGAATCCTCTTCCTTGCCGATGGGGGTTTCCAAAGAGATGGGAAGCTGGGCCGACTTGGCGATAAAGCGCAACTTCTCGATGGTGATCTCCATGCGGGTGGCGATCTCCTCTTCGGTGGGCTTGCGGCCCAATTCCTGGGAAAGCAACTTGGTTACCTTTTTGATGCGGGAGATCGTCTCGTAGAGGTGGACAGGCAGGCGAATGGTGCGGGATTGGTCGGCAATGGCACGGGTGATGGCCTGTCGAATCCACCACGTCGCATAGGTGGAGAACTTGTAGCCCTTCTCGTGGTCGAATTTCTCGGCTGCCCGAATCAGGCCCAGGGATCCCTCCTGAATCAAATCCTGAAAAGACAGGCCCCGGTTCATGTACTTTTTGGCGATGGACACCACCAAACGCAGATTAGACTGCACCATCTTTTCTTTGGCCCGCCGCCCCCGATGCAACCGCCGCCGAAACTCCGGCAAGGACATCTTGACCTCTTCTGCCCAGAGGGTGTCCGGCACCTCTTCTGGGTCTGACCAGAGGCCCATACGCTGAAAAACGGCCTCGCGAGCGCGCTCTAGCTCCAGCAGATCGGCAATTTTTCGGGCTAGCTCGATTTCTTCATCGGCCCGCAGCAGCCGAATACGCCCAATTTCCTGTAAGTAGACCCGGATAGAGTCATCGGTGTAGGGCTTTTTCTTACTGGCCGCCTTGCGCTTTGAGCGACCTTTGGCACCGGTAGCGGCAGTCTCTCCATCCTCCTCTGCTGCCTCTTCGTCGTCGTCATCCTCATCAAAAGCATCAGTGTCACCGGTATCCAGTTCGCTCTCGAGGGTATCTGTCTCGGTGTCCAACTCCAGGGCGCTGGAAGGTGGATTTTCCAGATCCGGTTCGAGAAGAGCTGTTTTACCCGATTTCACCAATTCCTTTGCTTGAGCCATGCTGAGTTCCTCGTGATCCTAATCACAGACAACTAAAGGTGACTAAGGGAGCTTAGACGCCAAAGGGAGAGGAGCAAGTTGCAGCTCTGCTGCATCCCACAACGCCAGAGTGAGGGAGCCGATATCCGCAAGCCAAAGCCTGACTTGCCCTAGGCCAGCCTGCCCGCTTCTGAATAACCGATTGCTCGGGTCAATCTGGAAGCAGATATCGCTCATGGAGCTCAACTGAACTGGCGCAAGACTCGTCTTGATGGACGGGGCCTCTCGAGGTGGCGAAAGGTGGATCTTTCTCTTCGTCGATCCTGCGACGGAGTGCGAGGCACTTTACCAAGGGGACGGAACATTCAGCACCTCAACCACTCCAACCTGCGAGGAGAAGATCGCTCTACAGCAGGCGGCAAGTGACCCTGGGAGGAACACTTGCGAGCAACTGTAGCCGTTCACACCAAAACGTCTTCCCTAAATTAGCCCGACCTGGGGGAAACAGCAACGGGGCAGGCAAAGAAAATGTTAAATTCACCTCAACAATGGCCAGAATGGAAGCCCTGGCCAGGGATCCATCCTTCGGCCTAGTCCGAGCAAATGGCTCGATGCTAACTTAAATCAGACTCTAGGTCGATGACACCCTGCCTGACTTTGACTTCTATGACCCATCCCTTCCTGCAGCATCTCCAGGAACGTGTAATTGTCTTCGATGGGGCGATGGGATCCTCCCTCCAGGCCCAGAACCTGACGGCAGCGGATTTTGGTGGGCCGGAGCTGGAGGGTTGCAACGAGATGCTGGTGCTGACCAAGCCGGAGGCGGTGGAGCGGGTACACCGCGGCTTTCTGGAAGTGGGGGCCGACGTTGTTGAGACCAATACCTTTGGGGCTACCTCCATTGTTTTGGCCGAATATGGGATCCCGGAAAAAGCCTACGAGCTGAACGTGGCGGCGGCGCGACTGGCCAAGCGGGTAGCAGCCGAGTTTGCGACGCCGGAAAAGCCCCGTTTTGTGGCCGGCTCCATTGGCCCCACCACCAAGCTGCCCACCCTGGGGCACATCAGCTTTGATGAGATGCGGGCTGCCTACGAGGAGCAGGTGCAGGGGCTAGTTGACGGTGGGGCGGATCTGCTGATCATCGAGACCTGCCAGGACATTTTGCAGACCAAGGCGGCCCTGGTGGCCGTGCAGCAGGAGTTTGCCCGACGCGGGATCCGCCTGCCGGTGGTGGTGTCCCTGACCTTTGAGGTGCAGGGGACAATGCTGGTGGGCACGGAGATCGGGGCGGCC
>NZ_JANSHS010000155.1:0-12073 GCF_047461695.1 Synechococcus sp. R6-7 | reverse complement strand
CGCTTAGCGGTCGGAGCCGGGTAGTTTACAGTAACTGCAATCACCATCCCTCGCCATCTTCAGGCCAAACTCTCGCAGAGCGGGCAAGAAATTTTTGTTTTCGTGATGGGATCGGCTCAACTTCAGCAAGGCAAATCTCTGGATATCGTGCAAGTTTCTCCAGAAATCGAGGGCAAGCCGGATCCCCAGGTCTTGAGCTTTTTGTTGGACAGCCATTGGGATCTGGTGCGGATTTTGCCATTCAGGCTGGGGATCAATGGGAATCTCTTGCACCTCTTCGTGGCAGATGGAGCGAACCAAATGGCGCAGATGGTTGCGGAGTTCTTCTAGATCCTGTGGAGATTCAGAGGGCCAATCAACACACTTCCGCCGCTCTTCTAAGGAAAACTTGGCCCATTGATGGAGCTTGAGCTTGATCCCGCACAAATCCAGCTTTAGGCGCAAGGTCATGGGGATGCATCGCAGAGAGTCGGCAAAATCTTGCTCAAACTGAAACAGAGTCATGGGAACCTCGATTAGGAACCAAATCTAGAGTTGAGGGGATTGCTTGAGCGGTGGGTCGGCTTTCTCAAGAGCAACGGCACAGGCTTTTAATTCCGGCTGGCCGGAATCGGGACAACTGATGTCATGGGTGAGGGCATTACACTCGGCTTGTTCTGCCCAGAGGGATCCCCAGTGCATGGGCACAAACACTGTTCCAGGGGCAATGTTGGCAGTTATCTTGGCCGGGAAATAGGCCCGCCCGCGGGCAGAACGCACCTGAACCCAATCCCCATCTTGGAGGCCCAGCTTTTCCGCATCGCGAGGATGGATCTCCATAAAGGGTTGGGGGTGCATGTGCTTGATTTTTTCAATCCTGCCGGTACGGGTTTGGGTGTGCCAATGGCCGTAAAGCCTGCCCGTGGTTAATACGTAGGGAAACTGGGGATCCGGCGGCTCTGCTAGGCCACGGGAATGGTGCGGGATAAAGCGGGCGCGGCCATCGGGGGTCGGGAAACGCCAATCTGTGTAGAGGCGAGTGGACTTAGGGGCCGAGGTTCTTTCTTTGGGATAAGGCCATTGCTGAGGGCCTTGTTCTGCCAAAAGGGCATGGCTGAGGCCGGAGTGATCGCAGAGGCGATTTGCGGTAAGGGCGGCAAATTCTGCATAAACCTCTGCCGCGGTTTGGAAGGAAAATTGCGCTTCAAAGCCCAACCTGCGCCCCACTTCAGCAAAGATCTCCCAATCGGGTCGGGCTTCGCCAGGGGGGTCTCGAAAGGCTTGACAAAGGGTAACCCTGCGCTCGGAGTTGGTCATCACCCCGGTTTTCTCGCTCCACTGGCAGGCGGGCAAAAGCAAATGGGCATATTCTGCCGTTTCTGTAGGGTAATAAGCCTCTTGGTAAACGGTAAAGGGAGACTTTTTCAGGGCTTTTTTGACCCGTTCCAGATCCGGAAAGCTCACCAAAGGATTAGTGGCCACAATCCAGAAGAACTGCAGGGATCCGGTTTCCAGAGCGGCAATCATCTCGGTAGCCCTCAGCCCTGGGTGGGGGGAGATGGAGCCGCCGGGCAAACCCCAAGCCTGCTCCACCTCTGCCCGATGCTGGGGATGGCTCACCAGCCGATATCCCGGCAGCAGATGAGATAACCCCCCTGCCTCTCGACCACCCATGGCATTGGGCTGGCCGGTCAAGGAAAAGGGGCCGGTCCCCGGTCGGCCAATTTGCCCGGTCAGGAGATGCAGGTTGATTAAGCTGGTGATCTTGGCGGTGCCCTCACTGGACTGGTTTAGGCCCATCGACCAAAGGGAGAGAACCCTTTGGGATCCCTGCCAAAGCTTGGCCGCTTTAATCAAGTCCTCAGTTGCAATTCCACAGCGCTGGGCCACAATCTGCGGTTCATAATCGGCCAGCAAAGCTGCATATTCAGCAAAACCTTGGGTGCAGCCCTCGATAAAATCAGCAGCAATGGATCCCCACTTTAACAACAAATGGGCAATCCCATTGAAAAGATCGATATCCGTACCGGGGCGAATTTTTAAGTGGAGATCGGCAGCTTCTGCTGTCTGAGTGCGCCGGGGATCCACGACCACCATTTTGAGGGGGGATCCGGGCTTGTGCCGCTTCTTCAAGCGATTAAAAAGAATGGGGTGGCACTCGGCGGTGTTGGTGCCCACCAGAAAAGCCAGATTGCAGAGATCGAGATCCTCGTAGCAGCAGGGGGGGCCATCGGATCCCAGGGATTGGGTGTAGGCCGAGACGGCCGAGGACATGCACAGGCGCGAGTTGGTGTCAAAATTATTGGTGCCCAGGCAGCCCTTAATGAGCTTTTGAGCAACGTAATAGTCTTCAGTGAGCAACTGCCCCGATCCATACATAGCCATGGAGTGAGGGTTGTCTTTGAGGCAGCGCAGCCGAGAAACCATCTCCTCAAAAGCCTGATCCCAAGAAATGCGGCGAAAGGGCTGATCCAAGCTCTCCCGAAACAGGGGAGAGAGCAGCCGATCTCGACCAACTGCCTCCAGAACCGTAGCCCCCTTTACACAGACCATCCCCAAGCTGGAAGGATGCTCCCGGTCGCCTCTCATTTTCCAGTCACCTGAGGCTGTCGAAACCGCCTCCAATCCACATCCCACACCGCAATAGGGACATAGGGTTTTGATGACAGCTTTTTCCGACTCCATCGCGGTCACCATGAGTGGGGATCCCTGTCAGGATGGATAAGTGTCTTGCATTTTGGATCCCGATAGGCCATCAGGTTAAGGATCTCTTAGCCGAGGAGATCGGCCACTTGGATCTCAAATCCGGGCAATACAACCTGGCTTTTGGCAGTCTCTTGTTCGGTTAGCCAAAGGTGGCGATCCTGAGTCTGGATAAAAATAAATTTGCTTTTGGGAAAAACCAGCCAGACTTCCAGCGCACCGGAGCTGAGATACTCCTGGGCTTTCAAGAAAATGTCCTCTCCAGAGTCGGTTGGGGAGAGGATCTCTCCAGTGAGGGGATAGCTCTGCGGCAAAGTGGCAATATCCTCTCCAAATTGCTGGATTAAATCTGGAGACAGGTAGGCAACATCAGGTCTTCTGACTTTGCCTGTCGTTTGGCAGGGAGCCTTCACCAAAACCATACCCCCCACTGGCAGACATTCAACATAACCGAGCCAACGGAAGAGAAGTCGGGTTTGGATCTTTGCATGCCCTAAGGTTTGCCCCACTTTCTCCACAATGTAGCCATCTACCCATTTGGTTTGGGCAACTGGATTGGCCAGATAGTCGGCAAGGGTTTTGGGCAAGCTAGAGACCCGCTCCTCCATTGGGAGATCGGTTGGAACTACCTGAACCGGAGCAGTGGCCATCAACTTCCCTCTCCAAGTATTTTGAACCCTAGCTCAATCCCCTCCATGGGCAAAGCGGCGATAGAGGAAGTCAAGGGCGCGGTTACGCAATTCGTAGAACTCAGGCATTTCCATAATGCGGGAGCGGATGCGCGGTCGCTCGAAGGGAATGGTCAAGATCTCGCCGATATGGGCAGCGGGGCCGTTGGTCATCATCACCACACGGTCTGACAAGTAGAGAGCCTCGTCGATGTCGTGGGTAATCATCAAAACTGTGCAGCGGTGATCCCGCCAAATGGCCAGCAGCTCATCTTGTAGATCTTCCTTGGTAATGGCATCCAAGGCCCCAAAAGGCTCATCCAACAGCAAAACTTCTGGACGAACGGCAAGAGCGCGGGCAATGGCAACCCTTTGCTTCATGCCTCCAGAAAGCTGCTTGGGCCGCTTGTGGGCTGCCTCTGCTAAACCTACCAATTCTAGGTGTTCTTCAACGATTTCCCTTTTCTCCCGCCGGGATTTGTTTGGGTAAACCTGATCCACCACCAGATAAACATTTTCAAAAGCCGTCAGCCAGGGCAAAAGGGAATAATGTTGAAACACCATCATCCGATCTGGCCCTGGGGAGGTGATGGGCTGGCCCTTGAGGGTAATGGATCCCGAAGTGGGAGTCGAAAAACCCGCCACCATGTTGATCAAGGTGGATTTGCCACAACCCGAGTGGCCGATAATGCAAACAAACTCACCGGCGGCCACTTCCAGATTGATATTTTCCAGCGCAACGAAGGGCCCTGCTGAGGTGAAGTAGGTCTTGCCCACATTCTGAAGACAAAGAAGGGGCAGTCCTGCAACCGGAGAAGCAGAAGATAGCGGTGAGGAGAACGTGCGGGAGCTGGTCATCATGGTGTTTTCCAATCGAGAGTTTAAGGTAACAAAAGCTAAACTTCGCTGAGCCGGTACTCCTGCAGCTTCAGATCCTGCCGGATGGCCACCGACTCCAGGTAAGCAACGGGATCCTCTCCGTCAAAGCGGGATCCATCGGCAAAGAGTAAAGCTCCGCGGTCGTGGGCCCGATCCGGAAGGCCCAGTTCTCTGGCGGCTAGGGCGTAGGTTTCGCTGTCCAGAACTTGGTCGAGAACCGAAACCCAATTGCGGGGAAAAGCGCAGAGTCCCCAGCGAGCCATCTGCGTCAGGATCCAGAGGTGTTCCAATCTTTCCGGACAGGTGTTGCGCCCGTTGGCAAACTGGTGAAAACCGGTGAGGGCTTGGGATTCATCGGCAATTCCCCGCTGCAGAATACCCGTCCACCCCGGCTGCAGATCCTCCAGGGCCACGCCCACATACTGGGGCTGAGCCAGCCACTCCAAGATCTCAGAACGGTGCTGCGGCTGATCGCAGTAGTGACAAGCCTCCAGTAGTGCCTTGACCAGAGCTACATGGGTACGGGGGTAGTTTTGCGCCCAATCCTGGCGCACCGTCAGCACCTTTTCGATGTGGCTGGGTAAGATTTCAGGGGTGGTGGTGACGATAAATCCCAACTGTTCCCGCACGGCGCGGGAGTTCCAGGGCTCGCCCACGCAGTAGCCATCGATGTTGCCGGCCTTGAGGTGGGCCACCATCTGCGGCGGCGGGATCACCGTCAACGTAACGTCCCGATCCGGATCCACCCCCCCACCGGCCAGCCAGTGCCGCAACAGGAAGTTTTGCATGGAAGCCGGATGAACCACTCCCAGGGTGTGGACTGTGTCGGGGGTGTGGTTGAGGTATTGGCGAAAATCCGCCAGGCTTTGAACGCCTCGCTCCAAAAGTCTGCGCCCAAAGGTAATGGCGTTGCCGCCGCGGGAGAGGGTTAGCGCGGTAATCAAAGGCACCGGAACTCCCCCCACCCCCAACGTGGAGGCCAACGGGATCCCGGCCACCACCATGGCCGCATCCAGCCGACCGGAGCGGATCCCTTCCCAGATGGTCTTCCAGCCTGGCTCCCGCACCAGGGTGACCTGCTCCAGGCCGTACTTTTGAAACAGGCCTTTTTCCTGCGCCACCACCAGCGGGGCGCAGTCGTTGAGGGGCACAAAGCCAACCTCCAAATTGACCTTCTCCAGGCCGTGTTTGGCAATGGCCACGCGAACAGGCGTTTTTTGGCGAGCCCGCTTTTGCTGGTTGAGAAAGTAGATCATCTCTCCCCGCAGGCTGTAGTAGTCGGGGTGACGCACCACTTCCAAACGATGGCGGGGCCGAGGAAAAGGGATCCGCAAAATCTGGCCAATGCGGGCCTCCGGGCCATTGGTCATCATTACCACCCGATCCGAAAGCAGCAGCGCCTCATCCACATCGTGGGTAACCATGACACAGGTGAGCTGCTCCGCCTGGGCAATCTCCATCAGTTGCTCCTGCAGGTTGCCGCGCGTCAAGGCATCCAGAGCGCCAAAGGGCTCATCCAACAGCAGCACCCGCGGACGGATGGCCAAAGCCCGGGCAATGGCTACCCGCTGTTTCATCCCTCCTGACAGATGGGCCGGTCGCTTGTCGGCTGCCCCCTGCAACCCCACCTGGCGGATGTGCTCTTCCACAATCCGGTCCCGCTCCGCTTTGGGAAGGGATCCCAGCACCTCGTCCACAGCCAGGGCAATGTTCTCCCGCACCGTCAGCCAGGGCAGCAGGGAATAGTTCTGAAACACCACCATGCGATCTGGGCCGGGATCTGTAACTTGTCGGCCCTCCAGGAGAATGCCTCCGCGGGAAGGCTTTTCCAGGCCGGCGATGATGTTGAGTAGGGTCGATTTGCCACAGCCGGAGTGGCCGATCAACGAGACAAATTCCCCCTTTTGGATCTCCAGGTGGATGTCTTTCAGGACAGGATAGACCTCTCCGTTGTCGAGGAGAAATTCCTTGTCGACATGATCCACTTCAATGTAAGGCTGGGTCTTCATGATTCCCCTGAGATGATTTCTGAGAGCATGGAGAAATTGTCAGCAACCAATCTAAAACTCGGCCAAGCTCATTTAGCGATCCTCAGCCACCACCAGCGAGCCAATCCAAGCCGTGATGCGATCCAGCAGAAGACCCACCATCCCGACATAGATCAAAGCCAGAATGATTTCGCTGATGCGGGAGCTATTCCAGGCATCCCAGATGAAGAACCCGATGCCCACACCGCCAATCAACATTTCCGCTGCCACAATGGCCAGCCAAGACAAGCCCACCCCAATGCGCAAGCCGGTAAAAATATAGGGCACAGTTGCCGGGAAAACGATTTTGAAAAAGTACTTCCAGCCGGACATGCGCACAATTCTCGCCACATTGCGGTAATCCTGAGGGATCTGCTGTACGCCGACAACGGTGTTGATCAAAATGGGCCAGAGGGCCGTAATGAAGATTACGAAAATGGCGGAAGGGTTGGCATCTCGAAAGGCAGCCAAAGAAATCGGCAGCCAGGCCAAAGGCGGCACCGTGCGCAGCACCTGAAAAATGGGATCCAAAGCCTCGTACAGCCAGCGATTGACCCCGATGATCATGCCGCCCACAACTCCCACCAAGCCGGCCAGGGCAAACCCAATGAACACCCGCCGCAAGCTGGCCCAAATTTGCCAGAACAGCCCTTTGGCATTGCCGCCATAGTCAAAAAAGGGATCTTTAATGAGGGGATCCCAGGTGTCCTGCCAAACCTGGAGAGGGGTGGGCAAGTTGGCTCCGGGGCGGCTATAGGCAATTTGCCAGAGAACGAGCACTATTAAAATGGCCGTGGTGGGCAAAAGAACGCGGCGCAGCACTTGGTGGATTTGGACTCGCTGCCTCCAAGCAGAAGAAGATGCAGAGCTGGCCGGGGAGTGGAGCCCGGCATTGGACTGAAGAACAAAGCCTGGGCTGGTTTTCAGCAGCCAGTGGCCTAGGCCAACCAGTAGGGGAAGCAGGATCCGAAAGAGGTGGTAGCCCAACTGTAGGGCAGAGTGGAAAATCCTCATGGCTTGCTGGGAGTAAGGTTGAAGTCAACTTAAGAGGATCCCAAGAGAGAAGGGGTTTCAGGTGAACACTCTTTGTGGGGATTCGGGGATCCCTTCTCTCCTGGACAGAGGGTTTGCAGCTAACTTGCTGGGGAAAGTTGGGAAATTAGGCCAGCTTCTTAATCGCCAATTTCTCCAGGTAGGCGGCAGGATTTTCGGGATCGAACTGCACCCCGTCGAAGAAGGTTTCCACTCCTCGAGAGGTGCTGGGGGGAATGGCTGCCCCCTGACCAATGGCTTTGGCAGCTTCTCGCCAGAGTTCTTCCCGATTCACCCGCTCCACCAAGGCTTTGGTATCGGTGTCGGCAGGCAGATAGCCCCAGCGGATGTTTTCGGTCAAGAACCAGAGATCGTGGCTCTTGAAGGGGTAGGAAGCGTAGTTCTGCCAGAACTTCATCAGGTGGGGGCTGTTTTCAACGACCTTGCCGGTGCCGTAGTCAAAAGTGCCCCGAGAACGGCCCAAGATATCGGGCACAGGCACCCCCAGCCAGCGGCGGTCGCCGATGATGCGACACATCTCCTCTTTGTTTTCCATCTGGTCGCACCAGATCTGGGCTTCTAGCACCGCTTTCAACAGGGCAAGGGTGGCTTTCGGGTGCGCATCCACCCAGTCGGCCCGCAGGGCAAAGGCCTTTTCCGGGTGGCCGTTCCACAGCTCGCCGGTGGTGAGGGCACTATACCCCTCTTTTTGGTTCACCAGCTGGGCATTCCAAGGCTCGCCCACACAGAGGGCTTCCATGGTTCTGGATTTCATATTGGCCACCATCTGCGGCGGCGGCACCACAATGACGGAGACGTCGCTAGTGGGATCGATCCCGCCTGCGGCCAGCCAGTAGCGCATCCATAGGTCGTGGGTGCCACCAGGGAAGGTCATCGCACATTTGGGATCTTTGCCGGCAGCTCGAAGCTCGGCAAACTTGGCCTTGAGGGGGGAACTATCCAGGCCGATTTGCAAATCCCGATATTGGTTGGAAATGCTGATGCCCTGACCGTCCAGATTGAGACGGGCCAAAATGTACATAGGCACCGGCTTGCCATCGGTAACTTTGCCGGTGGTGATGAGGTAGGGCATGGGGGTGAGGATGTGTGCCCCATCGATGCCGCCGGCGGCGGATCCCAGCACCAAGTTGTCGCGGGTGGTGCCCCAAGAGGCCTGCTTGACCACCTCTACGTCCTTCATGCCGTACTTGTCAAAGAACCCCTTTTCTTTGGCGATGATCAGGGGGGCCGCGTCGGTTAGAGCGATGAACCCCAGCTTGGCGCTGGTGGTTTCGGGAGTATCGGCCTGCGCCACCCAGTAGCCTTTGCCCAAGGATTGCGATTGGGCGCGCGGGATCCCAGCCGTGGCCGCCCCAGCCGTGAGAGCAGCCACCCCGGCCAAAAATTGCCGACGGGAGACGGGAGAGGAAGTGCTGAACAGCTTAGACATCGAAACCTCCAAGATTTACAACGACGAAGTAAAGAAAAACTTTCAGGACGGCAACAGAACCGCTAGCGGGTTACCAAAACAGAAGCCTGGGCGGCGGACGGATGCTGACGCGGCCTGGCCCCAAAGTGCTCCCTGAGCAACTCCACCAAGACCGGCTTGAGGTCTTCGCAAGGGATCCCTTTGCGCACGCATTCGCCCAGCTTGGCGTCTTTGCCCACCTCTCCCCCCATGTAGATGTCCACGGCCTCCACCACCCTGCCGTCCTTGCGAGCAGTGGTGCCCATAAGGCCGATATCGGCTACTTGGGGTTGGCCGCAGGAGTTGGGGCAGCCCGTCCAGTGGATGCGCACCGTTTGGGGGATCTCCAGCTCCGCCTCCAGCTCCTCCATCAAGGCCACAGCCCGGTTTTTGGTCTCGATAAGGGCAAAGTTGCAGAACTGGTTGCCCGTACAGGACACCAGCCCCCGCTGCAATGGCCCTGGGTTGGGGGAGAACTTCTTCAACAGCGGCTCTTTTAACAAGGAAGCCACTCGGGAGTCGGGCACATTGGGGATGAGCACGTTCTGCTCCACCGTCAGCCGCAGCTCTCCGGAGCCGTACACCTCCGCCAAGCGGGCCAGCTCCATCATCTCCAGGGCGTTGAGCCGCCCCACCGGCACATGCAGGCCGACAAAGTTGAGGCCCGGCTGCTTCTGGGCATGCACCCCCAGCAGATCCCGCTTGTGCCAGACCACCTCATCTTTTTCCGCTGCCCTGAGCAGAGGGTGGCCCGTCTGGCGCTCCACAGCCGCCCGGAACTTCTCTAGGCCCCACTCGTCAATGAGCCACATCAACCGCGCCTTTTGCCGGTTGGCCCGCAGGCCGTGATCCCGGTAGACCAGCAGCACCGCCTCGCACAGAGGAACCACATCGCGGGGATCCACCCAGACATCCAGGCCGATAGCCTCTGCACAGCGGCGAGCCGAGAAAAAGCCGCCCACCAGGACGTTGAAGCCCAGCTTGCCCTCTTTGAAGGCAGGTACAAAGGCCAGGTCGTTGATCTCCGCATGCACGGAGTTGTCACGACAACCGCAGAGGGCGATGTTGAACTTGCGCGGCAGGTTGCTGAAGGAAGGGTTGCCCTCGCCGTTGTTGGTAACCATGTCCTGCACCTTGCGAGTGAGGCCGCGCACGTCGATCAGCTCGTCCGGGTCAATACCGGCCAGAGGGGATCCCGTGATGTTGCGCACGTTGTCCATGCCCGACTGGATGCTGGTCAGGCCTACCTCTTTCAGGTAGCCCAGGATCTGGGGCATTTCCTCGATGGGGATGCCCCGCAGTTGCAGGTTCTGCCGGGTGGTGATGTCGGCTACGCCCTGTTCTCCATAGGGGTGGATGATTGCGCCCAACATGCGCATTTGGCCGCTGGTTAGGATCCCATTGGGCAGGCGCAGCCGCAGCATGAACTGACCTGGGGTGCGCTTGCGAAAGAAGATCCCCAGCCACTTGAGGCGGTGATCCCGGTCGTCTTCAGGAATGTTCTCCCAACCCATCCGGGCAAACGCCTCCAGCTCGGCCTTGACCGCCAGCCCATCCTTTTCGCTTTTGAGGCGTTCAAATTGGTTCGCCATGATCGCTGCCGTGGGGTGAACACTGGCTACCCTAGCGATGACGAACCGTTAACTTTGGTATTGGCAGTTACACTTTGTAACAGGTTATGCAGTTTTGTCATTCTCGAATTGCGCTTTATGCATAAAGTCAGGCTTCCAGGAGCAGCAGACCCCTCTTTCCCCTTTGGGAAAGGGGCTGGGGGTGAGGAAAAGCTAGTTGAGAGGGTTGAAAGAGTTGAAAGGCTCCATCTGCCAGAGCAGACGGGGCGGGATCCCCAGCCCTTCGGTGAGGGGTGCGGGCCGTTGGGAAGTTTGGGGATCGCAGTCGTAGAGAGCGGTGGTGTAGCGGTAGCTGCGGGGGGGGCCACCGTTGAGGCGAATGCCGCTAATTTCAAAGGTGTAGTTGCGATTGGGCTGGATCGAACCCACGGAGTAGGTCAAAGTTTCCAGGCCAAAGGCGGGATCCCCCACGCGGAGATCTCCAACAGGCACCGGCTCGCCGCTGAGGGCATCGGTGATGCGGACTTGGGCTTGGCTGAGATCAGCCTTGCCGCCACGGCTGGGCACCGAGAAAGACCAGCGGTAGGCAGACAGGGGCTGGCCGGAAAACCCTTCTAGGCGGTAGAGGTAGCCGTCTTTCTCCGGGAAGGCGATGAACTCTGGATCTGGCACCGACTCGTCAAAACCGAAGATCCAGTTGGCGTTGGCCTGGGTCACCCGTCCAGCCCGTGGGTCAAAGACAATGCCGTAGGCCCCCTGGGCGTACTGAGGATACAGGTTCCAGCGGCGATGCCCCACATCCACAAAGTTTTCTCGACCTGGCTCGGCAAAATAGATGTCCACCTGCCGCGCCAACACCCGGCCTGGATCGGGGCCGTTCAGCTCTAGGATGGGCCCAACCGCCAGGTTGCTGAAGCGGGATCCCGCCTCCCCAGCAGGGGTAAAGCAGCGCCAAGAAGGGGGCGGCTGGTGGCTGAGAGTACCATTGGCTACCTGCATCAAGGCCGCTTGCTGGGCGGCTTCTAGGAACTGAGGATTGAGCTTCACCGGCGGTAACTGGTGCAACAGCCGTAGAAAATTCAGCCGATCCATCATCTTTTGGGCTGCTGCAGGCGTAAGGCGACCGGGGTTGCAGGTAGCAACCTGGGGCTGTTCGGCGTAAATAGGCCCCGTGAAGCTGCGGGTCTGGCGATCCAACCGGCACAGGAAGCTGGCAATCGGCACTTCCCCTGCCCGCGGTGGCTCCATCGAGGTAGGGGATCCTCCACAGGCCGCCAGCAGACAAAGACAAAAGATCCCCGCGATCCTCAAAGCCCAAGGCTGAACCAACTTGGGCAACCGCTGCAAGGGCATGCAAAAACCAGCCGAATTATGAGCCGGTGGGGGTGGGGGTGATGCTGGGGGGGCTGACGGTGCTGCTGCTGCTCTCGCCACAAGCAGGCAACAAGCCCAGACAGGCAAACAGGGCTAAGGCCGCCAAAAGCTGGTGGGTCACTTTGGGTTGCAACGTAGCCATGACAACAAACCTCCCAAATGCTGTTGGGTTTGACTCTGTTCTATCACCTGGCCGAGTGGGCCACAGCGTCAAAACTCATGCCGACAAGGGTATAACTTAAGCCCAAGTCAAGGAACGCTCACCCAAGTCGGCTACATCCACTAGGACTGGGATCCAAGCCCACTTTTTCTCTCCACCCATAGTGGAGTACGGATCCCCACAACTGATACATTCACGCTGAACTCTCCTGA
>NZ_JANSHS010000154.1:0-6045 GCF_047461695.1 Synechococcus sp. R6-7 | reverse complement strand
CCCCGGCCTACCCGTGCCGAAATCTCCGATGTGGCCAACGCCATTTTGGATGGCACCGATGCCGTCATGCTCTCCAACGAGACGGCTGTGGGCAAATACCCTGTCGAGGCCGTTGCCACCATGGCCCGCATTGCCGTGCGCACCGAGCGCGATTACTTTGACCTGACCTCCGCCGACCGACGACAACGCCTTCGCGCCCTTGCCATGCAGGAGCTGAGCCAAAACAACGGCAACAGTCCTGCTGGAATGCGGCCCAAAACCCTGATCACCGACTCGATCAGCCGCGCCGTGGGGGAGATCGCCCAAGAGTTGGATGCTGTAGCCGTGATGACCCTGACCAAAACAGGGGCTACTGCTCGCAATGTCTCTAAGTTTCGCCCCCGCACTCCCATCCTAGCCGTAACCCCCCATGTGGAAGTGGCACGGCGGCTGCAGTTGGTTTGGGGGGTACATCCGCTGTTGGTTATGGATTTGGCCACCACCCGCCAGACCTTTCAAGCGGCCATCAGCTTGGCTCAGGAAGATGGCTTGCTCAAGGATGGCGACTTGGTGGTGCTCAGTGCAGGAACCCTGCCAGGGGTTGCGGGATCCACCGATCTGATCAAGGTGGATGTGGTGAAAGCGGTGGTGGCTCAAGGCAAAGGGTTTGGCAAAGGCATTGTCAGCGGCCCGGCCCGCATCTTGAGATCCAGCCTCGATGCCAGCAAAATCACCGCCGGAGACATTTTGGTTGCCCAATCCACCGACGCCAACTATGTGGAGGCCATCAAACAGGCAGCCGGCGTGATTACCGAAGAAGAGGGAGCCTCCTCTCATGCAGCGGTCATTGGCCTGCGGCTGGGGGTGCCGGTGCTGGTGGGGGTCAAGGATGCCACCCGCTTAATCCGGGATGGGTCTATTGTCACTTTGGATGCAGAAAAAGGCATAGTGACTGCGGGAGCCGATGGCTTGGGCTTTTAAGCGGGCCTTAAGGTTGCCTGCAATACAAACTTGTATCTCTTGCTACGAAACGAGACCCAGTTCTATGATGGGGGTAGCGAGGCAAGATTTTCCCTGACCCTTCGGTGCGTCCCATCCATTCCACGTGTAGGTTAAGCTATGCCCACTTTACAAGCCACCCACTATGCGGTTGAGGCCATCCAGGAGGAAGCTCGTCGCCTCATTCAGCAGGGGGTCTTACGCCGCTCTGCAGCCATTGCCCACCTGCAACCCTTCTTCCCCCAGCGGGAGTGGCAGGCGATTGCCCAAGAGCTGGAGCTGCAAGACTACTGCCCCTCGGATCCCCTCTGCGATTTGATCGGCAACTGCGAGGAGTGGAGCGAAGACTGACTCTCGATCTGCCGAGGATGGCAAGTGGTCGGCGTTGGCAGACAGCCAATGCCTCTTTTTATTCCGCCGTTTTTTCCTCCTCTAATCTGTCGGCGGCTAAGCTGGATGAACTATAGTCAGTAATTAAACATCCCTTTTCGCCGGGTTCGCATGGGTCAGACGGCTGTCATTGCCACCTCAGATGGAGGTCTCGACCTGAATAGCCTCGGTTTTGAGGTGCCAGGGTGGCTGCGTGCTCTGCTTTCCGGTGCCGAGGATCCCGGCGATGGGCTGCGGCCTTACACGGCTGAAGAAGCCGATCTGCTGCGCCGTGCCTTTGAGTTTTCCTATTGTTTGCATCAGGGCCAAAAACGCAAATCAGGGGATCCCTACATTGCCCATCCGGTAGCCGTGGCTACTCTCCTGCGGGAGCTGGGGGGAGATGCGGTGACGGTGGCAGCGGGCCTTTTGCACGATGTTATTGAGGATACAGAAGTTACCCCAGAAGCCCTGGAAGCTGAATTCGGCTCTGAAGTTCGCCTACTGGTAGAAGGAGTTACCAAACTCTCTAAGTTCAATTTCTCCAGCAAAACCGAGCAGCAAGCGGAAAATTTCCGCCGCATGTTTGTGGCCATGGCCAAAGATATTCGAGTCATCGTGGTCAAGCTGGCGGATCGCTTACACAACATGCGCACGCTGCAGTATCTCTCCCCCAGTAAGCAACGGCAAATTGCAGCCGAAACCATGGAAATTTTCGCCCCTTTGGCCAACCGGCTGGGGATCTGGCACTTCAAATGGGAACTGGAGGACCTGGCTTTTAAGTATCTGGACTACGAAGCTTACCGGAAGATTCAGGAATTGGTCAACGCCAAGCGCGCCGAGCGAGAGGCCGAGATCCAAGCTTTTATCGAAGAGCTGCGGCAGAACCTTCTTCAAGCGGGACTGGAACGCTTTGAGATCAGCGGACGGCCCAAACATTTGTACAGCATCTATCGCAAGATGCAGCAGCAGCACAAAGAATTTCACGAGATTTACGATCTCTCGGCAGTGCGGGTGATCGTGCATACCAACAGCGAGTGCTATCGGGTGCTGGCAGTCGTTCACAACTGCTTTCGCCCCATCCCTGGGCGTTTCAAAGACTACATTGGTCTGCCCAAGGCCAATCGTTACCAATCTTTGCATACGGCGGTGATTGGCCCGCAGGGAAGACCGGTGGAGGTGCAGATCCGCACCGAAGAGATGCACCGCGTGGCTGAGTACGGGATCGCCGCCCACTGGAAGTACAAGGAGGCCGGCAGCACCACTGTCAAGCCCGACGAGGAGCGCTTCACCTGGCTGCGACAGCTGTTGGAGTGGCAAAACGACCTCAAAGATGACAAGGAGTATCTGGACACCCTTCGCGAGAACCTGTTTGAGAGCGAGGTTTACGTCTTTACGCCCAAGGGGGACTTGCTGGCTCTGCCCCAGGGATCCTGTCCGGTGGACTTCGCCTATCGCATCCACTCCGAAATTGGGGATCACTGTGCAGGAGCGCGGGTAAACAACAAGATCGTGCCCCTGGATACCCGCCTGCGCAACGGCGACATTGTGCAGATCATCACGCACAAAAATGCCCATCCCAGCCTGGACTGGATCAATTTCGTTGCCACCAGCTCTGCCCGCAATCGCATTCGCCAATGGTTTAAGCGCTCAAATCGTGAGCAAAACATCGCGCGGGGCCGGCATTTACTGGAGCGGGAACTTGGCAAAACGGGCTTTGATGCCCTGCTCAAATCAGAGCGGATGCAGAAGGTAGCCGAAAAGCTCAACTACGCCAGTGTAGAGGATTTGTTAGCCGCTCTGGGTTATGGTGAGACAACCCCCACGCTGGTGATCCATCGGCTGCAGGAGGTCAGCAGGCCGGCAGTATCTGCTCCCACAGAGGAGGAATCGCTTGAGGGATCCAAGCTGTTGTTGCCACGGGCTTCTGCGGCTCCCAGTTCTATCAAATCCCAATCTCCCATTCTGGGGGTGGAGGGTCTGAAACACCAGTTGGCCAAGTGTTGTAATCCGCTGCCGGGGGATCCGATTTTGGGCGTAGT
Source organism: Synechococcus sp. R6-7 (assembly GCF_047461695.1). NCBI lineage: Bacteria > Bacillati > Cyanobacteriota > Cyanophyceae > Synechococcales > Synechococcaceae > Synechococcus > Synechococcus sp. R6-7. Next base: position 2,656 of record NZ_JANSHS010000154.1, on the reverse strand, counting down.
CACCCGCTTTAAGGGGATCAGCATCCATCACCGGGATTGCCCAAGGGTGGCCCAGGTTTCGGGGGAACGGCTGGTGCCGGTACGATGGAACGAAGAGCAACTGCGGCAGAGCGCCCAGATCTACCCGGTAGAACTGCATCTGGAGGTTATCGACCGCGTTGGGGTGCTGCGGGACATCCTTTCCCGCCTATCGGATCAAGGTATCAATGTTCGCAATGCCAAGGTACAAACTTTTGCCAACCGCACCGCCCTGATCGATCTCTGTATCGATGTACGTGATAAGAAACAGCTCACCCAGGTTCAAAGTCAACTGCGCCAGCTTTCTGACGTGATCGTGCTGCGCTCCCGCCATCACCAAAACGGATCCCGTTGACCTACGCCTGGCCCTTCGCGGGTACGGACTCTAGACCGCATCCCTATTGCGACTCGCTCCTGCAGCAGCCCAATTTTGGGTCAGGCGCTGTCCCATCCTCATCCTGACCTCCTTTGCCGCTTCTGGTGCGCAGAGCGCTTTCCCGCCCCTCTGGGGTCTTGCCAAAAATCCCGTGTCAGCTTACAGGTGGCCAGGCAAGGCCGACAAGCCCAGAGCAATATCCCAGGCTTTCTTCGACAGCCTGTGGAAAACCTGTGGAAATCCAGCGAAGCCCGCCCCAGCTCCGGTGGAATCCCCAGCCATATCTAGGGGGAAGGATTCACTACCTTAGGGGATCTCACACTGACTGTGCGTTAATTTTTATGAATTTGTCAGAAAACCATAACATTAGCCTGTGGAAAACCTGTGGAAAAACCTGGAAAATCTGTGGAAAACCTGTGGAAAAACCCCCCAAGTTATTAACAAGTATAAATACCCTGTGGAAAAGTGGCCAAGTTATCCACAGTTTTTCCACAGGTGGGGAATAGGCTCAAAAGCTCATGGCACAAGGTGTTGACGATCACTTTCCACAGTTTCCACAGCCCCTACTACTACTAGATCAAAAAATTAAATTAGGCAGGGATCGAAATTTCAGATCTGTCCTACGCGCGAGGCAAATTTTCCAAAACTCGACCGCAAGGGGAGGGATCCAACCGGGGCAGTCGGTGTAGGATCTGCGTGTGCAGCCCTCAAGTGCCCCCCATGGTGCAAGCTCAACGTCCTGTGGATCGAGAACTCGAGGCCGAGTCATTTGCGGCAGTGTTGCGCAGCAGCAAGACTGCAGCTCCTCAGCGTGGGGAGGGATACCTTGACGGGGCCGTGGACTCGTCTCCGGAGGGTTTCAGCTTCACCTGCGAGCAAGCCGATCTCAGCCACCACCTCGCTTCCGTTGGACGGGCTGTGGCCAGCCGCCCCGCCCTGCCCGTTTTGGCCAATGTGTTGGTGGAGGCCGACGCGGAAACTCAGCGGGTTGCTTTGACCGCCTTTGACTTGAACTTGTGCATTCGCAGCGAGTTCGAGGCTCAGGTCAGGGGATCCGGTCGCACCACCCTGCCGGCCAAGCTGCTCAGCGACATCGTCAGCCGTCTGCCCAGGGGCCCAGTGACTCTTGACGCGAGCAGCCAAGCCCAGGAGAGTGCCCCTGTGATTCTCATGTCGGCAGCCGGCCAGTATCAAGTGCGCAGCCTGTCGGCTGAAGAGTACCCCACCCTACCGGAAATACTGCTCCGCACCGCCGACGCAGATGGCGATTTTGTGGGGGAGGAAAGCCCAACAGCTCAGGCCCTGGAGCTGCCCATCGAGAGCCTGTTGCAGGGGATCGGCCAAACCCTTTTTGCGGCCTCTGGAGATGAGACCAAGCAGGTGCTCACAGGGGTGCATGTCAAGCTCTTGCCAGGGGATCCCCCTTGCCTGGAGTTTGCAGCCACCGATGGGCACCGTCTGGCGATGGTGCAGGTGGAGGCCGAAGGGATCCCGGTTGCTTCGGCCCATGGGGAAATAGGGTTGGATTTCACCATTCCCGCTCGCACTTTGCGGGAGGTGGAGCGCATCCTCGGCACCCAGACCGCGGCCTCTACGGTGGAATTGCGGTTTGACCGATCCCAGGTGCAGTTTGTCCTGCCTCCTCGCGCCAGCAAAACGCAGTGCCAACAGCGGATCACCAGCCGCCTTTTGGAGGGCCAATATCCCGACTACAACCGCCTGATTCCCAGGCAATTTGAGCGGCAGATAACCCTGGAGCGTCGGCCTTTGATTGAGTCGCTGGAACGGGTGGGAGTACTCGCTGCCCAAAGAAACGACATCGTCAAGTTCAATCTTTCTGCCGCAACCCAAACCCTGCGCATCAGCACCGAGGCGCCCGATGTGGGCAGTGGCGAGGAATCGTTGCCAGTGCAGATGTCTGGTCCTGACCTGGAGCTGGCCTTCAATGTGCGTTACCTGCTGGATGCCCTCAGGGTGTTTCATACGCAGCAGGTGAGCCTGGAGCTAAACGGCGCCACGCAGCCGGCCATCTGGAAGCCCCTTGGGGCAATGCGGCTCTGTTATTTGGTTATGCCGGTGCAGCTACGGGCTACCTAGTCTTAGGAGAGCTCCACCCAGCTCTAGTCCAAAACTCTCAAGGTCATCTCAGTACAAATCTACAGTTGTTTGCATTGCCCCCTCTCCCAGAGGGAAAGGAGCCAGGGATGGTCGCGGAAGCGGCGCCGAGCGTTCAGGGAGCATGCCTCTAACCCCCAAAACCCT
>NZ_JANSHS010000153.1:0-1329 GCF_047461695.1 Synechococcus sp. R6-7 | reverse complement strand
GATATGTGCCCGATGGACGCAGGTCAGCTTCTGCACGCTCGGATAGAGGGTTCACTTGGCTGAATGCTCGTTAGAGGGCTGATTAGCCCTGGTGCTCCAGTAGAAGCGATCTAGAGTAGAGGGTATGCCTAGAAGACTAGCCTACCACCCAGGGGTGAAATGCCGGTTCTGCGGCAGCGAGGAGGAGATGCGCAAGTAACGCAGTGGCACGCAGAAGTCAGCGCAGAAGGTGCAGTCGTAGAACCACACCGAATCCAAAATCAATAGCGCACAGTCCCAGACGCGCCAGTATGCACTGCGACTGGTCGCTGAAGGTATGAGCCAGCGCCACGAATACTACAGGTCAGTGGGCAGTCAATTCGGCGTTGGCTCATGTTGACGCGCTGCCGGTGCAGCCGCTCAAACCTGCCACGTTAGAGATGACTGAGCTGGTAGTTTACACCTTTGTGAGGTCAAAAAAACAAACGCTACCTGATTACAGCAGTTGACCGCAAGACACGCCGTTTCAAGGGCTGGTCACTTGTTGCCGAGTGCACGGCTGAGGCGATTCAGGCACTTGTTGACCAACAGTTTTGCTTGGATGGGTATGCCGGTTACCGGCAGGTGAACTACCGTCGGAGTCGTCACCTAGTCGGGCGAGGGAAGTCGCAGACTTACTCGGTTGAGGCGAATAACGCTGAGTTACTCGCAGTTGGTGCGTCGGACGCGGGGGCCAAGAGTGATGCTGGTCTGCGGCGGGCGATTACTTTGTTTGTGCACTGCTGGAATGCGCGCCAGATGCTCCGGCAGCTTTACCCAAAATACCGGCGTGGCTTGTCTGAGTTTATATCACTTTAGATTGGAACACTCCTCTGTAGGAGTGCTCCTGATAGAAGCGATTTAGAGTAGAGCATGCCTAGGAGACCAGTCAGACACCCAAGGGTGCAAGCAAATTCTGTGGCAGCAGGGAGATGCGCAAGTCCTCGCAGTGGCACGCATAAGTATCAGGGCAGACAGTGCGATCGCGGAACCACACCGAATCCAAAATTAGGCGCACCAGCACGCACTGCGACTAGTTGCTAAGCTGCGTAATGCAGGTCGGCAGGCGATCCGCGGATGCGCAGTCATAGTGACACTGCCGCATTTGCGCCAGCAGGCGACTGCCGCCGCCACAAGCTCCAAATATACAACACCCGTTCAAAAAACTGTTTCGGCTGCACTAGTGCAGATAATAGGCCAAACCCAGCCAATCCCCAACTCATCTTCCAAGCTACGGCTGCCCACAGCGGCAAATCGCTGCCAATCACACGCACCAGAACCAGATAGCCGATCACCGTTAAGACGAGCGCA
>NZ_JANSHS010000152.1:0-13753 GCF_047461695.1 Synechococcus sp. R6-7 | reverse complement strand
GGATCGTGGCTTCTCCACGGGCGAAAAAACTGGCGGAGAGCCTGGGGATCGATCTGCGCACCGTGCGCGGCTCCGGCCCCAACGGTCGCATCATAGCCGAAGACGTGGAGCGAGCTGCGGCCCTTTCCGCTCCTGCAGTGGCTGCCCCCTCTGCCCCAGCCCCTACGTCCCCAACTCCTGTGGCTGTCCCCTTGGGAGAAACGGTTCCCCTCAGCACTTTACAAGCGGCGGTGGTGCGCAACATGAACGCCAGCCTTGGCGTGCCGGTGTTCCACGTGGGCTACACCATCACCACCGATAGCCTGGATCACCTCTACCAACAGGTGAAGCCCAAAGGAGTCACCCTGACGGCCCTCTTGGTCAAAGCCGTGGCCATGACCCTGGAGAAGCACCCCCTTCTGAATGCCAGCTACACAGAAAACGGCATCCATTACAAATCGGATATCAACATCGCCGTGGCCGTGGCCATGGAGGATGGCGGGCTGATTACTCCTGTCTTGAAGCAGGCCAACCGGCTCGATCTGTACGAGATCTCCCGCCGTTGGAAGGATCTGGTGGAGCGGGCGCGGCGCAAGCAACTGCAGCCGGAAGAGTACAATAGCGGCACCTTTACCCTCTCCAACCTGGGCATGTTCGGGGTGGATCGCTTCGATGCCATTTTGCCCCCCAACCAGGGATCCATTTTGGCCATCGGCGCTTCTCGCCCCACGGTGGTGGCGACGCCGGAAAAAGCCATTGCCATCCGTTCCCAAATGCAGGTGAACCTCACCTGCGATCACCGTGTCATCTACGGCGCCCATGCAGCGGCCTTCCTGCAAGATCTGGCGCAGCTCATAGAGCACAAGGTGGGATCCCTGACGTTGTAGCCGCCCTGAAACCCGGCCTTGAGCCAATCTCAGAGTAGGTTTCTTCTCTCGCGCAACCCACAAGGTCGGGCAGCCGGCGAGGCCCCAGCGCTCAGGAGCTCCTCCTGGGAAAGCGCTGCATCAACTCTTGCACAGCCTCGGCATGGTAGGAGCTGCGGGTTAGGGGCGAAGACACCACCTGCAAAAAGCCCAGTTCCTCTCCCACCCGTCGCCAATGGTCGAACTCTTCGGGGGGAACGTAGCGCTCCACCGGCAGGTGTTTGGGGCTGGGCGCCAGGTATTGGCCGAGCGTGAGGATGTCACACCCTGCCCGGCGCAGATCCCGCATCACCTGCAAGATCTCCTCGGCAGTTTCTCCCAGGCCCAACATCACCCCCGACTTGGTGTACAGGCCAGGATCCCATTGCCGTGCCAACTCCAACAGTTTGAGGGAGCGCTCGTAGTTCCCTTGCGGGCGTACACGGCGATAGAGGCGGGGCACCGTTTCGGTATTGTGGTTGAGCACCGTCGGTCGGGCGGCCAAGATCTGCTGCAGCGCCTGCCAGTTACCACATAGGTCTGGGATCAAGACCTCGATGGTGGTCTGGGGCATGCGGCGGCGGATTTCCGCAATGCAGGCCACAAACTGGCTGGCTCCCCCATCGGGCAGGTCGTCCCGATTCACCGACGTAATCACCGCATGGCGCAATCCCAAGCGTTCCACTGCTTCTGCCACCCGCAGGGGTTCAGTGGCATCCAGGGGCAGAGGGCGTTTGGTGAAGTCGATATCGCAGTAGGGGCAGGCGCGGGTACAGGCCGGGCCCATGATCAAAAAGGTGGCGGTGCCGTTGGCAAAACACTCCCCCAGGTTGGGACAGGAAGCCTCTTCGCAAACCGTGTTTAGGCCCAAGTCCCGCAGCAGTTGTTTGACGGATCCCACCCGTTGAGGGGCCTTGGCCCGCAGCCAGGAGGGTTTGCCGCCAGGAGAAGAAGAAACAACAGTCAAAGAAGCGCTCCAGCACGAAACAGCGGCGACGGTATCACTCAGCTTAGCCTGCCATTTGGCCCCCTTGAATTTGGACAAAGCCAATTTCCCGGCCCAATTGATCCCTAGCGCCTCGGAAGCACGACCCAAAACGCGGCATACTGGAAAGCAAATGTCGAGCGATAGGGATCCCACATGGTTGTTGCTGCTCCTCCCTCTCTGGAACAACTTGCCATCAATACGATTCGCTTTTTGGCGGTGGATGCTGTTCAGAAGGCCAACTCCGGCCACCCTGGCCTGCCGATGGGAGCAGCACCCATGGCCTATGTGCTGTGGCAGCAGTTCATGAAGTTCAACCCCCGCAACCCCAAGTGGGTGGATCGGGATCGCTTTGTGCTCTCGGCGGGGCATGGCTGCATGCTGCAGTACGCGCTGCTGCACCTAACCGGCTTCGATGTAAGCCTGGAGGACATTAAGCAGTTCCGCCAGTGGGGCTCCAAAACCCCCGGCCACCCGGAAAACTTTGAAACTCCGGGGGTGGAGGTGACCACCGGCCCGCTGGGGCAAGGGGTGGGCAATGCGGTAGGGTTGGCCATTGCCGAGGCCCATCTGGCCGCCCGCTTCAACAAGCCCGGTTACACCATTGTGGATCACTACACTTACGTGATCTTGGGCGATGGCTGCAACATGGAAGGGGTGGCTTCTGAAGCAGCTTCTCTGGCCGGCCACCTGCAACTGGGTAAGCTGATCATGCTTTACGACAGCAACCACATCTCCATCGACGGCAGAACGGAAATCGCCTTTACGGAAGATGTGGGCAAACGCTATGAAGCCTACGGCTGGCATGTGCAAAAGGTAGACGACGGCAACCACGACCTGAAAGGGATCGCCGAGGCCATCCAGAAAGCCAAGGAAGTCACCAACAAGCCGTCCTTGATTATTGTCGAGACCACCATCGGCTACGGATCCCCCAACAAGGCCGGCAGCGAGAGCGTCCACGGGGCGCCTTTGGGACCGGAAGAGGTGAAGCTCACCAAACAAAACCTGGGTTGGCCTCTGGAGCCGGAGTTTTACATTCCCGACGAGGTGCTGGCCCACTTCCGCCAGGCCATCGAAAAAGGGGCCAAGGCCGAAGCGGAGTGGAACGAGCGCTTTGCCGCCTACGAGAAGGCCTACCCCGAAGAGGCCGCCGAGTTCAAGCGCATCATGGCCGGGGAGCTGCCTGTGGGCTGGAAAGAAGCCCTGGCGCCCATTGCCGAAACCGGCAGAGAATCCACCCGCAACCTCTCCAAGTTGTGTCTGAATGCCTTGGCCAAAGCGGTGCCGGAACTGCTGGGGGGATCCGCAGATCTCGCCCACTCCAACATGACCTATTTAAAAGGGATCCCAGAGTTTCAGGCCGGATCTTACGAGGGGCGCAACTTCCGCTTTGGGGTGCGGGAACACGGCATGGGAGCCATCGCCAACGGCATGGCGCTTCATGGAGGCCTCATCCCTTACGACGCCACCTTTTTGATCTTCACAGACTACATGCGGCCTGCCATCCGCCTATCGGCCCTCTCGCAAGTGCGGGTGCTGCACGTCATGACCCACGACTCCGTCGCCTTGGGAGAAGATGGCCCCACCCACCAGCCCATTGAGACACTGGCTTCCCTACGGGCTATCCCCAACCTCTATGTGCTGCGCCCAGCGGATGCCCGCGAAACGGTGGGATCTTACCAGGTGGCCCTAGAAGCCAAGACCACCCCTTCTGTGCTGGTGTTCACCCGGCAAGCCGTCAACCCGGTGGAGGGCACCTCTGTTGAAGGCGTAGCCAAAGGGGCCTATGTGGTGGTGGATGCCCCCAATCCAGAGCTGATCTTGATCGCCACCGGCTCTGAACTGGAGCTGGCGGTGAAAGCTGCAGCCCAACTGAAGCAGGAAGGCCGGGCCGTGCGGGTGGTCTCTATGCCCTGTATGGAGCTGTTTGAGGCCCAGCCCCAGAGCTACCGCGATTCCGTTCTGCCCCCCAACGTCACCAAGCGCGTCTCCGTCGAGGCAGGCTGCACCTTCGGCTGGCACAAGTACCTGGGGTTTGAGGGGGTGGCCATTGGCATCGATCGCTTTGGCGCTTCCGCCCCCGGCCCGGTGTGCATGGAGAAGTTCGGCTTCACGGTGGAAAACGTGCTCAACACTGCCCGCCGGCTGCTGGGCTGAGGGCACTTTACCCCTTCCTCGGCGCTTTCAAGGGGCTCAGCAGGGATCCCTTCTCTGCTGGGCTTTTTTCCCTGTTGAGCCTGCTGCCCAGCGGCGTGACCCGGACAGGCGTAGCGAACCTCGCATCAACCAATCAGCAGGACTTCCAAAGCATCCGGATCTGCTTCTTTCTGTAGGGCAGCCATGGCGGAGAACGCAGTCGAGGGCGGCTTCCTGCCCCGCAGACAACACCTTTGCCTTGAGGACATCTTCAACCATGGCGGGGATGATCCTTGAAGGCAAGTTGGAAGTCGAGCAGGCTGCCACCATCGCCTTGAAATCGCCTTGAAGAAGAAACTTTGGCTTCCGCCGCTGTGCTGAGGTGCTTGTGCCGGCTGCAGACACAAACAGCTTTGCCTACTGTTTGCCTACTGTAGGAACCCCGCCAGTAAAATCACCGCGGCTCCCACGGCAGCCAAAATCGTCAGCGCCCGGCCCGCGTCGGCACTGCCCTTCCACGAGAAGTTTTTCTCCGACTTTTTCGGTTCTGCTGGCATGGCCATGCCTCCCTTTGCATTGCCAACTCTAACTTAACTTCCCCCCCACGGGATCTTAGCTGGTTGGGGCATACCCTGGAAAAAACAGCAGCCATCTGGCCCAGCCAGCCGTTTTTGGGAACAATACAAGCAGGCAAGGGATCCAACTCCCACCAGTCTGGAAGCACATCCTGAGGCGAAAGCCATGAGCTATGCAGAACGGAGCAAAAGAATGGTTTTGACGTTGGCGACTCTGCTGGGCGGCTGGGTTGGCGGAGGGTTGTTGCAGGGATCCCTCTGGGTTGCCGCTCAGCCTACCTTTCAGACAGTGCCGTTGCCGCGCCTGCCTGTGGGTGTCGATCAATCGGTCTTCGATCGCCCGGTAGCCCGCTTTAACCCCAACCTACCTGCCGAGCTGGTGATCCGCAATCGCACAGGTCTGCCTTTGGAATACGGCTTTACCGATCCCCGCCAGAAAGTCTCGGAACTGCCTGCCGGCGAAACGTTGCGCCTGAGCAACCTGCTGATCCCCAACTGCATGGCCATCAACACGCCGATGTTGGCTCCTGTGGGCTACCAGGTGAGCGTGAATCCCTTGAATGTGATCACCGTAGAGGTGCGGCTGGTCAACGATGTCTCCGGCGATCATTGCCTCGATCTGCAAGAGACAGGGGCTATTTTTGTGAATTGATATCAATAAACTGACATAAATCGATCGGCGATCGGCGGTCACGACACAAGTTAGTTGATCAAAGGGATCCCTTACATCCTCACCTACAGTCATCTTCTGGATTTTGCCAGGATGGACATGGGATCCGGCACGGCAGATGGCAGTTGACTTTGCCCGGTTTTGACGTTGGAATTGACTCTATTGGGGAGCCAATCAGAGGTTTAGGCGTATCGACAGGGGCCATCCCCTGTGACAGGATGCGAACAGGATATCGAGGCCGATATTCTCCTGGACTCTGTTTGCCTGTGCGGTCCGCCTGTACTCTATATTTTTTCTTGCGGATGGTCTCATGAGCGATAACTTGTATTCCTGGTTTCCCCGGGCCTTGGTGATCGGTGCTGCGGTTGTGGGGTTGTCGAGCTTGCCTGCAAGGGCTCAGCAAATTACGGATCCCAGCCCAGCTCAAGCGGCCACCAATGTTGAGCCCACCTCGCCAATCTCGGCTTCTTTTCGCAGCCAAGATGGCGTCAGCGTGCGTCCGGAAACGGTGAGGGTTTTCCTGGATGGCCAAGACGTCACGTCCCAGTCGGTGATCACCCGAGATTTCTTCACCTATCGCCCTGCCCAACCTCTGCCGCCGGGGCGTCGGGAAGTCTTGCTGGAGTTCACCAATACCCAGGGGGTGACCCGCCGCGTGACCTGGAGCTTCACCGTGGGTAGCCCTGTCCGCGCTTCCATCGACCTGGTGGATCACAATGCCGGCAGTCGCCCCTTGGCAGCCGGGGAAATCCTGCTGGTTACCGTCAAAGGCACTCCTTCCAGCCGGGTGACGGTTTACCTCATCCAAGATGGACGGCAAGTGCAAACCCTGCCGGCTCAGGAAGTTTCCAGCGGCACCTATGTGGTGAATGCCCTAATCGAGGCGAAAGATACCACCCGTGAGGGGATCGTCGTCGCCCGCTTGGAAAATGGCGGCCAAGTGCGCTTCATGACCGCCGAACAACCGGCCCGCCTGATCGAAGGGGCCACCGGGGGCATCCAGCGGCTGACCACCCAAGAGGTTTCCGCTACAGTCAGCGCCCCCAGCCCCCTCTTGCCTCAGATCACCAACCTGCAGGATGGGGATCGGGTTTCCGGCTCTTCGTTTACGCTGCAGGGCACTACAGCTCCCAATGCTTCGGTGCGGGTGAATGTAACGGCTTCGACCTCTCTGGGCGGCATCATCAGCGCCCAACAGACCGTGACCAACCAAACTGTGCAGGCAGATGCCCAGGGCCGTTTCACCATCACCGTTCGGCCTCCCATTCCGGCCTCTGGCACGGTGTATCAGGTGAATCTCACGGCCACTTCCGGCAACCAAACCAGCCCAACGGTAACCCTGCGCCTTACCCAGCAGTAGGGGTTCAAGGGATCCCAGCCCATCCCGATAGACTTCCCCCCACCCATCAAGGGATCTGGGCAGCCTTCCATGTCCAGCAGTTCAGACTTCCCTCTCTCCCCTGGGAGAAGGGCTGGGGGTGAAGGCTCTATCATCTTCAATTCCCAGGGATCCCTTGCCGGCTTGTAGGGGAGTTTTGGATAGAGGAGACTGCATTTGCCAGCGCCACAGGATCCCGGCCATGATCAAGGTGGGCAAAACGATCATCCCGACCACCACTGGCATTTGCTCCGGCAAGGCCAAGTAAGGGCCACCATACTTGATGGCTGTGCTGATCCCGGCAGCAGCCAGCATCAATTTTAGGGCAAACCAGACTGTTTTTCGATCCATGACTTACTTTTAATTCACGCTTTTAATTCACGATTGGCTAGGGCTGCTGACCATGGCAGTGAGAATGCCGGCAATGGTTTCTAGCTCCTCAGGTACCCGATACAGCGTTAAGTCTTGTTTGATCACCTGCTGATCGGCAAGAATTTGTCCGAACTGCCAGATAGACCCCATCGTCACTGCACCGTAGATCTGAGCCTGCTGCTCCACCTGCGCCAGGGCAATCATTTCTACAGCCATTTGCACAAAGGCCCGCGTTAGATCGTCCTTTTTGGCTTCAACCACCAGCAGGATGTTCTTCCCTCGCAACAGATAATCGAGGCTGCCCTTCAACCAATTGTTGACCATCAGGGGATACTCCAGCCGCAAAGGAACTCGACAATGGAGAGCCACTTCGGTCAGCACAGGAGCCACCAGCAATTCCCGCCGCGCTGTTTCGCTGGTGAGGCTAACCAAAGGTAACAATTGTCGGATCCGATCTTTCAAAACTGGGGTTTGAGGTGGAGCAGGGGCAACAGGCCATGTCCACTCCCCAATTTCCAGTCGATAGCCAAACTGAGCCAAGATTTCATCCGGCTCGTAGGGCATCTCAAAATAAGAGCGAAAAGTATAGGATTCGTCTTCTTTAAGAATGGAGATGTTCAGCATGGAGTTCAGGAGAAACCACGCTCAGTCTGGCACAGCTAGGGCTGCTTCAATCCGCTCTTTCAGGGTGGTCACCACTTCTTCAATGGGAATTTCCGTGGCTTGGCCGCTGGCCCGCTCGGTGAGTTCCACCTTGCCCTGTTTGAGGCTGCGCCCCGTGGTGAGGCGATAGGGGATCCCGATGAGATCTGCATCCTTGAACTTGACGCCGGCCCGCTCGTCCCGGTCATCCCAGAGGGTCTCGATGCCGGCAGCAGCGAGATCTTGCACCAGTTTTTCCGCCACGCTCATCTGCTCGGCGTCGGAGATGTTGGGCACCACCACCACTACGTGATAGGGGGCAATGGCCACGGGCCAGATGATCCCGTTGGCATCGTGGGACTGTTCCACCGCCGCCTGGGCCAAGCGGGATACCCCAATGCCATAACAGCCCATCCAGAGGGGCTGCTCGGATCCCTGTTCGTCGGTAAAGGTGGCCCGCATTGGCAGCGAGAACTTGAGGCCTAGCTGAAAGATATGGCCGATCTCGATGCCACGGGCCGTTTCCAGGATCTGGTCGGGGTTGAGCAAACACCGATCCCCCGCCTGTGCCTTGCGCACATCCACCACTTCCGGCAGGGGATATTGCTCGCCCCAGTTGGCCCCCACCACGTGCTGCCCCACGTGGTTGCTGCCGGTCACAAAGTTCTGCAGCAGGGCTGCCGTCTGGTCGGCCAAGCGCAGGATCTGGGGGGCAAGGTTTTTTTGCCGGCCCAGACAGCTATCCGGCAAGTCGGGGGCAATGTAGCCCACCGGGATGGGATCCCCCTGCCAACTGTTTTGGATCTCGGCATCGGCCAAGGCGAGCTTGAGCAATTTGCTGGCTTGGTAGCGCTCTGCCAGGCGGCTGAGGTGGTTGGCCAGTTTGACCTCATTGACTTCTTGATCCCCACGGATGCTCAGTAGCACTGCCACCCGCAGGCCGTTGTCGTAGAGGGCTTGGTAGAGGACGTTTTTAACAATCAGGGTAGAGGAGATTTTTAGGAAAGCGGCCAGCTTCTCGATGGTTTCGGTTCCCGGCGTATCCAGAACCTGGAAGGCGGTGTAGGGAGACTCTGCCGCTGGCGGCGGGATGGAGACGGCCTTCTCCACATTGGCAGCATAGGAGCCATCGGGCGTGTAGAGAATCTCATCTTCTCCCGCAGAGGCCAGCACCATAAACTCCTGCGAGGCCGCCGATGGACCCCCGATTGCCCCCGCATCGGCATCCACCACGCGAAACTCCAGCCCACAGCGCCTGAGGATGCGGCTATAGGCTCGGTACATATCTTGGTAGGTCTGGCGCAGGCTTTCCTCGTTGGCGTGGAAGGAATAGGCGTCTTTCATGATGAATTCCCGCCCTCGCATTAGGCCAAAGCGGGGTCGAATCTCATCCCGGAACTTGGTCTGGATCTGGTAGAGCGTCTGCGGCAACTGGCGATAGGAGCGGATGAGATCCCGGGCCAGCAAGGTGATCACCTCCTCATGGGTGGGGCCTAGGGCCTGCTCACGTCCCTGGCGATCCTTAAGGGCAAACATGATCCCTTCCGCCTGGGTGTACACCTCCCAGCGGCCCGACTCCCGCCAGATCTCTGCCGGCTGCAGCTGGGGCAAAAGACACTCCTGAGCGCCGATGGCGTTCATCTCCTCCCGGACAATCTCCGAGATCTTTTGCAGCACCCGCCAGAGGAGCGGCAGATAGGTGTAGATCCCTGGGGAGAGCCGCCGGATAAAGCAGCCCCGCAGCAGCAATTTGTGGCTGGGCAGCTCGGCCTCAACGGGATCCTCCCGCAGCGTTACAAACAGCATCTGGCTCAGTCTCTGGCTCTGTTGCATCCATTCCCCCCTCTGAGGACTCCGTCCCGCTTACGCGATCAGCTCAAATTTTCCCTCCCTGTCTGGGATCCTCTGCCCGAGAACACAGGCCTGACCGGCAGGCCAACCTGAAGTGCCTTGATGAAGCTAGACAGAGGCCAGCGTCCGCCGCTTGGTGACCATCTGGTACACCTCGATGATGTCGCCTTCCTGCCAGGATTGGAACTTGTCGATGCCGATCCCACACTCGAAGCCCGCAGCCACCTCCCGCACGTCGTCCTTGAAGCGCTTCAGAGAGTCGAGACGACCTTCGTAAACCACCTCCCCTTTGCGACGAACTCGCACCAGAGCATTGCGCTGCACCTTGCCCGAGAGCACATAGCTGCCGGCAACCGCACCGCGCCCGATGGGGATCACCATGCGCACCTCCGCCTGACCCAGCGGCTCCTCCACTTCTTCCGGCTCCAGCAGGCCCTCCATGGCCGCCCGCAGATCGTCCAGCAGGTTGTAGATGATGTCGTACTCCCGCACATCCACGCCCTTGTCATCGGCAGCCTGGCGGGCGCCGGGGGCCAGGGTGGTGTTGAAACCGAGGATGATGGCGTCGCTGGCCGCAGCCAAATCCACATCGGTTTCCGTGATCTCGCCAGGAGCCGCCAGCAGAACCCGCAACTGGACTTCCTCTTGGGGCAAATCCCGCAGCGCTGTCTGAATGGCCTCGGCGGATCCCTGGACATCCGTCTTGATGATCAAGTTCAACTCCTTGAGCTGACCTTCTTGGGCTTTGGCGGAAACGCTACCCAAGCTCACGCGACGAGACAGCAGCGCCTGTTGTAGACGGGTTTGCCGCAGCACCTCCGCCCGCTCTTGGGCAATGCGACGGGCCTCTTTTTCGTCGGTGTAAACCTGGAACTCATCGCCGGCTGCCGGGACTTCATCCAAGCCCAGCAGTTGTACCGCCGAAGACGGCCCAGCTTCCTGCAACCGCTGGCCGCGGTCGTCCATCATCGCTTTGACCCGGCCCAGCACTGCGCCGGCCACCAGGGTATCCCCCACCCGCAGGGTGCCGTTTTGCACCAACAAAGTGGCCACTGGCCCGCGGGCTTTGTCCAAGTGGGCCTCGATCACCGTGCCGCGAGCGGGACGATTGGGGTTGGCCTGCAGCTCCGCCACATCGGCCACCAATAGGATCATCTCCAGCAGAGCATCCAGGTTACGGCGGGTGAGAGCGCTCACCTCCACCATGGGCGTGTCGCCACCCCACTCCTCTGGCAATAGGCCGTGCTCCGCCAACTGCTGCTTGATGCGCTCTGGCTGGCTGCCGGGCTTGTCGATCTTGTTGATGGCCACGATGATCGGCACCTGAGCCGCCCGCGCATGGCTGATCGCTTCCAGAGTTTGCGGTTGTACCCCATCGTCGGCGGCCACCACCAAAACCGCAATGTCGGTGACGCGGGCTCCCCGGGCGCGCATGGCGGTAAAAGCCTGGTGGCCAGGAGTATCCAGGAAAACGATGCGCCGCTTCTGGCCTTCAAAGTTCACATCCACATGGTAGGCACCGATGCGCTGGGTGATCCCGCCAGCCTCTCCCTGCGCCACTTTGGTGTCGCGGATGGCATCGAGGAGAGTGGTTTTGCCGTGGTCCACGTGGCCCATGATGGTTACCACCGGCGGACGCGAGACCAGATGGTCGATGTCCTCCACGTCCAGCATTTCGGTTTTTTTAGCCTCGGGTTCTGCCTTGGGCCGGCGAATCTCGTAGCCCAACTCTTTGGCCACCGACTCGGCCAGCGACTCATCCAAGACCTGGTTGATGGTCACCATCACCCCCTTGAAAAAGAGGGTTTTGATGATCTCGGTTTCGGCCACGCGCAGGCGATGGGCCAATTCCTGAACGGTGAGGCTGCCATCCAAGAGCAACACCTTCTCTTCGGGCAAGGGCTCTGTCCCGCTAGCGCGATCGGCAGCACCAGCCTCAGCGGAGGTAGGTTGCTGCTGCAAACGGGCAGCAGGGCGGGGGCGGGCAGGGGGAGCAGCCGTTGCCGCGGGTGGGCGATAGGAAGGAGGCTTGGCGGTGGGGCGAGCCAAGGGCTTGAGGGCGTTCAGCTCAGCCTGCTTGACCGCTGAAATGATGGTCATGGGATCCAAATCCAAACCATCTCCATCTCCTTCCCCCCGTCTCCGACTGCGTTTGCGTTTGGCTTGGACGCGGGCAGCCCGCCGACTGAGAGCTTGTAGCTCGTCGTCCTCTTCTTCTTCCGTTTTGCGCTTGACCTTGGGTGGGGTAGGTCTTACGGGAGCCTCCGCCAACACTGGGCTGGGACGTTCCCCAGGGATCCTCTCTGGCAAGGGAGAGACGGCATCTGGCTCAGGGGGAGCCGGCTTGGCCACAGGACGGGTAGGGGGCCCCACCAATTCCATCCGCCGCTGCGGACGAGGGGCTTCACCGGCTTTGCCGCTGCTGACACTGTCTTCTTTGGTTGCCGGGGAGCGCGTGCCAGGGCGAACGGGTGCGCTCACCAGTTGTGGACGGGGGCGCTGCGCAGGTGGAGGAGAAGGAGCTTTTTCTTCCGCAGGCTGAGGAACGCGGGCGTGGCTGGGGGATGGTGCTTCTGAGGGGCTGGGGCGACTGGGCTCGGGAGCTTTTTGCGGCGGTTCAGGCCGCTCTGCCGGCGGTTTTGTCCCGGAGGTAGCTCGTTGAGGGGGCGAGAGTACGATTGGGCGCTTGGCCACAGGACTGGGTTCCGAGCCGCTGGCTTTGGCCGCGGCAGACTCAGAGGGAGTGGGAGGGGTTGCCGGTTGAGAAACAGTCTCCGGCTTTTGGGTGGCCTCAGACGAGCGGACAAGAGGGGTAACCTGCCGCCGCGGTGGGCCTATGAGCTGAGCACCACCAGCCGATCCCTTTTCGGGGGAGACTCGCTCAGGTCGAGACAGCGAGGGCTTGGCAGCCGGCAGAGTTTCAGCAGTCTTGGCTTCGCCAACTGGAGCTGGCTGCTGAGCAGGCGCGGGCCGACGAATGCCGACGATCGCGCTGGCGGTGCCGGGAACTTTCTGCTGAGGGCGCTCACCGACTTTGGCTTCAGCAGGAGGCTCCGGCGGCAGGCTTTCAGATGGGGGTTTGGGCCGGGGTCGAGGAGGTTTCACAATGTGGGGGGCGCCCAGCTTGCTGCGCACCAACTCAGCTTGCTCCGGAGAAATAGTGCTGCTGTGGGTTTTGAAAGGGATCCCCAGTTGCTCACAAACCTCCAGCACATCCCGACTGTCACGCCCCATCTCACGGGCAATATCATAAATTCGAACTTTATCGGTCATTCGTCTGCTAGCCTCTGCTCCTTTACTTCTCGTCAGTTTTACTATCCAAACTCAATGGGAACCAAGTTATTGGGTTGAGCCGAACCTTTCGGGCTTGCGGGGGCTTCCTCCGGCGCATCGAGAGCAGCTTGGCGATCCTCTAGAGATCCGGCCTGAAGGGAACCCAGGTCTGAAGCTGCTCTGGCAACATCCACAGGGGACATCCAGTAAAGCAACCGAGGAAGAACGAGCAAATGTCAACAGCGCCTCCAGAATAACCTCTCTGCAGTTCATCCCACTTGGCCTCAGTTTTCCAGCCAACTCCCATTCTGACAGTTGAGAGGGGCTGCCGTGTGGTTCGCAACTTAGCGAACCTGAAGAGGCGCTTTGAATATCTTACCTACATTGGGAATACCTCTAAGGCTCAGGCTTTTGGAGGAGATGTCCCTGGGAATCTTGCTCAAGAGAATCCAGCAGCCGTTGGAACAACGAGTCAGGCACAGGTGCCTTGAGGGCTCGGTTTATCTGTTGCTTGCGCCGGGCTGCTTGCAGACATTCCAGCCGCCGACAGACATAGGCAGAGCGCCCCATACCCTCGCCCAAAAGCACTTGGTGGGAATCAAATTGTCTGACCAGCCGCCACAGTTGTGAGCGAGGAAACAACTGGCGACACCCTACACAACGACGCAGCGGATCGGCACCCGGCAAGAGACTCTATCCTGCTGGTACACTACAAGCAAGCCCTATCTAGCCTACTCCAAATCCAGCGCCCGCGATCGCAGAAACTCAAAGAAATACTCCACCAACTGGGGATCCCGCCACCCTCTGGCTGTTTCTTCCCGCAAAATGTCTATAGCCTCTTGAGCAGTGAAAGCTCGCTTGTAAGGTCGCTCTGAGGTGAGGGCGTCGTAGATGTCGATGATCTGAAAGATGCGGGCCACCAGGGGGATCTCTTCCCCCTTGAGGCCGTCGGGATAACCGCTGCCATCCCAACGCTCGTGGTGGTGG
>NZ_JANSHS010000151.1:0-17818 GCF_047461695.1 Synechococcus sp. R6-7 | reverse complement strand
AAAAGCAGAGAGCCAAGAGAAGAGAAAGTCTCTCTTCTCCACCCTCTTCCCTTCCTTCAAGGGGATCCCGGCTCTACCGGACTTTTTGGCCCAAGGGATCCGACTGGTGTTGGTGGGGGGCAAAGGGGGTGTGGGCAAGACGACGGTGGCCGGGGCCCTGGCTTGGACCTTGGCCAAGCGCCATCCCGACAAGCAGCTCTTGCTGGTCTCCATCGATCCGGCCCACTCGCTGGGGGATCTGTTTCAGACGAAACTGGGTCAGGATCCCATTCCCCTGCTGCCCAACCTGCTGGGGCAGGAGGTCGATGCGGCGGCGGTGCTGGAGCAATTCCGGCAGGATTATCTGGAGGAGGTGGCGGCCATCTTGGCGGGGGAGGGGACGGCAGGGGTGGAAGTCCAATACGACCCGCAGGCGTGGCGGCAACTGCTGCAGATGCCTCCACCCGGCCTGGATGAGGTGATGGCCCTGTTGAGTGTTCTCCGACAGGAGACGAGCGGGCAGTTTGACCTGGTGGTGCTGGACACGGCCCCCACAGGCCATCTCTTGCGGTTTCTGCAGATGCCCCAGGCTCTGGAAGGTTGGGTGAGCTTGGCCCTGAAGCTGTGGCTGAAATATCGGGATGTGGTGGGCAGGTCGGAATGGGCGCAGCGGATGCGGGAGCTTTTGGCCCAGGTGCGGCAGCTTCGGCAGCAGCTCCAGGATCCCCAGCTTGTCACCTTTATCCCCGTCTTTAACCCCGAGCAGGCGGTTCTGGCGGAAACCGAGCGTCTTTTGGCGGAATTGGATGCTTTGGGGATCCCTCATCCCTACGCCGTTCTCAATCGGGTGTGGTTGGAGGATTCTACCCCCTTTGGAGAGGCCCTCCGCCGTCGTCACCAGGCTCTTCTGGCCCAGCTCCCCCAGCCATTTTCCCAGCAGGCCATCTTGACCATCCCCTTCCTACATCCTCCCAGCTTGGAGAATATCGGCTCCTACTTATTGGCTCCTCAGGAGCCCTAACCTAGGGGTAGACCTTGCTCACCCAAGGAGTTATGGATCCCCATCTGGAAGAACGCGCCCGCGAGCTGCGCACCCTGCTGCAGAAGGCCAGCATTGCCTACTATGTCCACGATGCGCCCATCCTGGAAGACAGCGTTTACGACCGCCTCTACCGCGAGCTGCAAGAGCTGGAGCGGGCTTACCCTGAACTGGTCACTCCCGATAGCCCTACTCAGCGGGTGGGAGAAAAACCTGCAGAGCATTTTCCCACCGTCTTCCACCGCATCCCCCTCTACAGTTTGGAAAACGCTTTCAACCCAGAAGAACTGGAGGAGTGGCAAGAGCGTCTGCTGCGAGTTTTGGGCCGTGCCCCTGTTCCCGACAGCAGGACAGAGGGAGAGCTGGAATATGTCTGTGAGCTGAAGATTGATGGTGCTGCCTTGGCCCTAACCTACATCAATGGTCTTTTGGAGCGGGGCGCTACTCGGGGGGACGGACAGGCCGGAGAGGACATCACCCCCAACGTGCGCGCCATTCGTTCGATTCCCCTGCGGCTGGTGACAGCAGATCCGCCTCCCGTTTTGGAGGTGCGGGGGGAAGTCTATCTGGCCCTAGCCGAGTTTGAACGGATCAACCAAGAGCGTCGTTCCGCCGGGGATCCCCCCTTTGCCAACCCGCGCAACTGTGCTGCCGGTACCCTGCGGCAGTTGGATAGCCGCGTTGTGGCTGCCCGCAAGCTCAGCTTCTTCGCCTACGCCCTCCACTGGCCGGAAGGATGGCCTGCCGGGGATCCCCCGCAAACCCAGTGGCAGTGTCTGCAGCAGCTCAAGGAATTGGGATTTCCAGTCAACCCCCTTTCCCAGGTCTGTCGGGGCTTGGGAGAAGTGATCCAATTTTATGAGCGGTGGCGGGGTGCCCAGCTCCCCTACGCCAGCGACGGGGTGGTGGTGAAATTGAACTCCTTGCGGCTGCAGGAGGAGGCCGGCTTTACGCAAAAATTTCCCCGCTGGGCCATTGCCCTCAAATACCCTGCCCAGGAAGTCCCCACCCGCATCCGCGCCATCGTGGCCAGCGTGGGCCGTACCGGCGCCGTCACTCCAGTGGCAGAGCTGGAGCCGGTTCCTTTGGCCGGCACCCTTGTCAGCCGCGCCAGCCTGCACAATGCCGATCGCCTGCGGGAGCTGGATGTGCACATTGGCGATACTGCCATCGTGCGCAAAGCCGGGGAGATCATCCCGGAGGTGGTCGGGATCCTGAAGGAATTGCGCCCTGCCGATGCCGTTCCCTACAGCCTGCCCAGCCAGTGCCCGGAATGCCACGCCCCTTTGGTTCGTCCCCCTGGCGAAGCCGTGACCCGCTGCCCCAACCCCGAGTGCCCGGCCAAGCTGCGGGGCCAATTGCAGCACTGGGCCAGCCGTGATGCTTTGGATATCGAAGGCTTAGGGGAAAAGCGGGCAGCCCAATTGGTGGAGAGCTTGGGGGTGCGCACCGTAGCCGATCTCTACCGCCTCACCCCAGAGCAGTTGCAGGGTTTGGAGGGAATGGGATCCCGCTCCAGCCAAAAGCTGGTGCAAGCCATTCAGCGCTCTCGTCAACAGCCCTGGGAACGGGTGCTCTACGGGCTGGGGATCCCCCATGTGGGGGTGGTCACCGCCCAGATTTTGGCCGGCCATTTTCCCACCCCTGAGCTTTTGGCCCAAGCCAGCGCAGAAACCATCGCCCAGATCTACGGGATAGGCGCGGAAGTGGCGGAAGCGGTGGTGGCCTGGTTTGCCGAGCCGGCCCATCGTCGCCTGTTGCAGGAGTTGCAGGCGCTCGGGATCCCCGCTCTTCCTCAGCAGGAGAACCCTGCCGTCTCCCAGATCCTGGCCGGGAAAAAATTCGTAATCACCGGCACCTTGCCCACCCTCTCCCGCCAGCAGGCCAAGGCTTGGATTGAGAGTCGGGGGGGCAAAGTCACCGCCAGCGTCAGCCGCCAAACCGACTACGTGGTGGTGGGCTCTGACCCCGGCTCCAAGCTGGAGCAAGCCCAACAACTGGGGATCCCCCTGCTGACCGAAGCGGAGCTGTTGGCGCTGGATCCCACCGTGGAATCCGGTGATCTGCATCCTTGACAGGGTGGATCCCCGAAAAACTTGGGTAGGGTGGGTTGTCTTAGCGGCAGGGATAATTTATGATTCACCTCTAGTGAGGAGTGGACGCCAATAGGGGGAAGCGAACGAAACACGGACAGTTCCTTCCCCTTTTTGGTTACAAAAAGGCGCGGCCACACCTCCAAAAAGTATCCAACTTAACTGAAGGATTCCTTTGCCAGTGCCAGATAAGGTCAACTATGATGGGATCAGCGGAGACGCATGTTTCCGTTCACTCCTCACACCATCTTCCGCTCGGCGTCAAGTCGGGCGGTTTTTCTATAAATCCGTCCAAAGGATGTATGACCATTCCCGATAGCAGCGAAACGGCTCACCCCTTCCATTTCCAGTTTTCCTCCTTGTAAGACACTTGGGGAGAACCGAGGCTGTGGCGTTTGCACGGGTAGCGCAGAGCGCTGGAGAAGCTTATGGTCACTTTGAAGCAAGAATGAAACACCTCCGTTGCATTGCTTCCCAGCTCCCTGAAGAGTGGGTGGTCGCGGAAGCGGCACCGAGCGCTTGGGAAGTGTCTCAATCCAGTTTGAAATGACTATATCTCCAGTCTTTCCAGTTGATCCCCATGGGAATCTCTTGGCACCCTGCCCCCTTGGGGATCCGGAAACAAGCCCTACGAGCCCAGTGGAGATGCTAGACTAGTAGGTCAGTGAGATTCCACCAACTTCGGCCTCCTTACGCTTTCGCAGCCAATTTGCGACTGGATTGGAAGGTTTAGTTTTCTTCTGGCTTTTGCCGGATTAGGATAGCCAAGAGCAAGCAGCAACGAGGATCCCATGGCCAAATATGACTCCCATCTAAAGTGCTCCTTCTGCAACAAGTCCCAGGATCAGGTGCGTAAGTTGATTGCGGGGCCGGGGGTCTACATCTGTGACGAGTGCGTGGAGCTCTGCAACGAGATTTTGGATGAGGAACTCTACGACGGCAACACTCCTCCTGCTGCCGCCCCTGCCGCCAGCCGTCGCGAAACCCCCAAAAAACCCTCCCGCAGCCTGCCTTCTTTGGCGCAGTTGCCCAAGCCGCAGGAGATCATGCGCTATCTCGACCAATATGTGATTGGCCAAGAAAAAGCTAAGAAGGTTTTGTCGGTGGCGGTTTACAACCACTACAAGCGTCTGGCTGCCAAGGCCAACCCCGGTAGCGTCGGAGTTTCGGAACTGGATGAGGTGGAGCTACAGAAGTCCAACATTTTGATCATTGGCCCCACTGGCTCCGGCAAAACCCTGCTGGCGGAAACCCTGGCTCGCATGTTGGATGTGCCTTTTGCGGTTGCAGATGCTACCACCCTTACGGAAGCTGGCTATGTGGGCGAGGATGTGGAAAACATCCTGTTGCGCCTGCTGCAGGTGGCGGACATGGACGTAGAAGAGGCCCAGCGCGGCATCATCTACATCGACGAAATCGACAAAATTGCCCGCAAAAGCGAGAACCCCTCC
Organism: Synechococcus sp. R6-7; assembly: GCF_047461695.1. Taxonomy (NCBI): domain Bacteria; kingdom Bacillati; phylum Cyanobacteriota; class Cyanophyceae; order Synechococcales; family Synechococcaceae; genus Synechococcus; species Synechococcus sp. R6-7. The sequence continues at coordinate 13,256 of NZ_JANSHS010000151.1, read as the reverse complement.
ATTACCCGCGATGTCTCCGGCGAGGGGGTGCAGCAGGCTTTGTTGAAGATGCTGGAAGGGACAATAGCCAACGTGCCTCCCCAGGGAGGGCGCAAGCACCCCTATCAAGACTGCATTCAAATCGACACTTCCAACATCCTCTTCATTTGCGGGGGGGCTTTTGTTGGCCTGGAAAAAGTAATCGAGCAGCGCATTGGCAAGAAATCGATGGGCTTTATCAAGCCAGGGGAGCAATTGTCGGTTACCCGCGAGCAACGCATGGCCAATGCCCTCAAGGCTTTAGAGCCCGAAGACTTGATCAAGTACGGCATGATTCCCGAATTCACGGGGCGGCTCCCGGTAGTGGCGACTTTGGATCCGCTGGATGAGAAGGCGCTGGAGGCGATCCTGACGCAGCCCAAAAACGCCATTCTCAAGCAGGCGCAGAAGCTGTTGCGCATGGACGGGGTGGAACTGGAGTTTGAACCTGCCGCCATTGCTGCCATTGCCAAAGAGGCTTATCGCCGCAAGACCGGGGCTCGCGCCCTGCGGGCCATTGTGGAAGAGCTAATGCTGGATGTGATGTACGAGGCACCCTCCCGCCGCGACCTAAAGCACATCCGCATCACCGCAGAGATGGTGGAGCGCCGTTCCACCCGCGAGCTGATTCCTCACCCCTCTACGCTGCCCAAGCCTGAGTCGGCCTAGAGTCGCGGCCCTTCCGATCCCTGCTGGATGAACTTATGATCTGTTCTTGAAAGAGGGGGCAGGAGATCCTATGGCAGGGACTGCGTTCCGCTGGCGCGAACGACAGCGGGTGGATCGTGAATATGCGGTAATTGGTCTGGGGCGCTTTGGTTCTAGCTTGGCTCTCACCTTGATGGAGCGAGGGCACAATGTCTTGGGGATCGACCGCAGCCGTGAGATCGTGCAGCGCCTGGCGGATCAGCTGACGCAGGTGGTGGCACTCGATTCCAGCGATGAAGATGCGCTGCGAGCGGTGGATATCCTCTCCTTCGACACGGTGGTGGTGGCCATTGGCAGCGATTTCGAGAGCAATTTGCTGACGACGGTGGCTCTGAAAAGTCTGGGGGTGCGCAATGTGGTCTGTAAGGCGTCGACCGAGCGGCAACGCTCTATTCTCCTGCGAGTGGGGGCAGATCGGGTGGTGTTGCCGGAGCAAGAGGCAGGGCGCCGTTTGGCTCAGGTGTTGACAGCACCGGGGATCCTAGATCAGCTAGAGCTGGAGCCGGGCTACAGCATTACGGAATTACAGGTGCCGGAGGCGTTGGTGGGCCATACGCTGGCGGAGTCGGATCTGCGTCGCCGCTTCGGCATCACGGTGCTGGTGGTGAAGCGAAAGCAATCGCTGGTGGTCTCTCCCCCCGCAGACTACCTGCTGGAAAAGGGGGATTTGCTGGTGGTTCTGGGGGCCAATACCAACATCTCGCGGCTGAATGAAATGTAGGGAGGGCTCCGATGAGAGAGGGCTCCGCCCCGCTTCCGCGAGAGGAGGGCTCTGAGCGCTTGGTTCCACCGGTACCATCCCGCGCCCGCCACCTGCCGACACCGGGCTCGGCATTGTCTCAGTCCTCTAGGGCCTTTGGGAATCGTCTGCAGTGGTTTTTCGGGGGGGACAGGCGTCGCCCGCTGCCACCGCCATTGCGCCTGGTTGTAGGGTTGGGGCTCTTGGCAGTGGTGGGAACTTTGGTGCTCATGTTGCCGGGGATCGGGCGCGGGGATCCCTTGAGCTGGAATGAGGCGCTGTTTACGGCCATGTCGGCCCTGAGCGTGACGGGGCTCTCGACGATTGTGGCGGCGGAGGATCTCACCCTGTTGGGCCAGATTGTGCTGCTGATCCTGATTCAGATTGGCGGGGTGGGCTTCATGGTGTTGGCGGTGGTGGTGTTTCAATTGATCGGGCGGCGCATTTCCCTCCTCAATCGCTTGGCGCTGTGCAATTCGCTGGGTCTAATCGATCCGGGGGCGATCCTGGAATTGACTCGGCGGGTGCTGCTGGGGGTCACCCTCATTGAGTTGGGGGGGGCTTTGCTGCTCTGGGTGCATTGGCGGGATCTCTATGGGCCGGGGCGGGCGGTTTTTCTGGCTATTTTTCACGCGGTGTCGGCCTTTTGTAATGCAGGATTTGACCTGTTTGGCCGGGAAGGGATCCCTACAGACGGTCTGTCGCTGGCGATTTTGGCCGGTTTGATTTTTATCGGCGGTTTGGGCATCCCAGTTTTGTCGGATTTGTTAACCTGGCCACGGGGCCACCGCCCCTCTCTGCACACCCGGATTACCCTGGGCGTGGTGGTGGTTTTGCTCTGCACGGGCGGCATTGGCTTGTTTTTGGGAGAGAGCTTGCCCGGCGGATCCCTGCTGGAGGTAAGCTGGCCCCACCGCTTGGGCCTGACGTTTTTTCAGTCGGTTTCTGCCCGAACGGCTGGGTTTGCCGCGATCCCCATTGAGGATTTGACCCCGGCAAGCCAGTTGCTGCTGATGGCTCTCATGTTTATTGGGGCAGCCCCAGCTTCTATGGGGGGCGGCATGACCACCGGCACCTTGGCGGTGTTGGTGTTGGCCCTCTGGGGCTATGCCCGCGGTTTGCCCAGCGCTCAGATTGCCGGGCGCAGCTTGGATCCCTCCATGGTGCGCAAGGCGGCAGCGGTGTTAACGGTTTCTCTGTTTGTGGTATTGTTGGCGGCTTGGTTGATTTTGCTGACCCACAGTAACAGTAGGTTGGATCCGGTGTTGTTTGAAGTGATCTCCGCCTTTGCCACCTGCGGCCTCTCGACGGGCTTTACCGGGGAGCTCAACTGGTTTGGCCAACTGATCATTGTGCTGGTGATGTTCTGGGGCCGGTTGGGGGCATTGACGATTGTCTTGGCCTTGGCTCAACAACAGCCCCGCCCGTTGGTAACCTACCCTGAAGAGTCGATCCTAATCGGTTAGTCCAGAACTGAGGAGAGAGCAGCCTCCGTTAGACTGAGTAAGGGATCCCTTCGTCCCTCTCGTTACCGGGAGCCATCCGTGTCCAAGTTCCTTTTAATTGGTTCTACTGAGCCCTTCAGCGGTAAGTCGGCTGCCATCTTGGGTTTGGCCAAGCATCTGCAGCAGCAAGGGATAAAAGTCACCTATGGGAAGCCCATCGGTTCTTGCGAGCGGGAGGATTGCTCGCTGGAAGGGGGCGATCCGGATATGCGCTTTGTGGCGGAGTCTCTGCGGCTGACGATGGATCAAATGCCGCCGATGCTGCTCCGGCTCAACGAAGAGGCTTTGCTGGCTCAAATGAAGCGAGCTCCCGGGGATCCAGCTCCAGAGTGCCCGGTTGCCCCTCTGTTGGAGTTTGTCCAGCGCTCCCCTGCCGATTTGGTGCTGCTGGAAGGCCCAGCCGATCTTTACGAGGGGGAATTGTTTGGCCTGTCGCTGGCCAAGATGGCCCAAGCCCTGGATGCTCCGGTACTGCTGATCAGTCGCTACCATTCCTCCTTGGCTGTTGATTCTCTTCTCTTTGTCCATCGTCAACTGGGATCCCGCTTGGCAGGCGTGCTGCTGAACGATGTGCCACCTGACCAAATGCAACCGGCAAAAACGATCATTCGGCCTTTTTTGGAGGGACACGGGATCCCGGTGCTGGGGATTTTGCCCTCCCATCGCATTTTGCGCAGCATCAGCGTTGGGGAGTTGGTGCGGCAACTGGATGCCGAGGTGCTCTGCTGTCCGGATCGGATGGACCTGATGGTTGAAGACATTGCGGTAGGGGCGATGAACGTCAACTCGGCCTTGAAGTACTTCCGTAAGCTGGATCACAAGGCGGTGATCACCGGCGGAGACCGCACCGATATTCAACTGGCCGCCCTAGAAACTTCCACCCTCTGCCTGATCTTGACCGGCAAGCTCCCTCTGGATCCCCGCATTCAGTCTCGAGCAGAAGAGCTGGAAGTGCCGATCCTCTCGGTGGATCTGGACACCTTCACCACCATCAACCGCATCGAACGGGTTTTTGGGCAGATTCGCCTGCACGAGGAGGTGAAAGTCCGCTGCATCCAAGAGCTAATGTCAGCGAATTTTGACTTTTCCCGTCTCTATGCTCATTTGGGCTTGACACAACCCCTAGTGTCGGCGGTAGGTGCATAAGAAAAGTTATTACTGGCTTCTCTATATTTGGTGTCTAAATAGATATTTCTTCGAGATTGAGCACTATATCTGATCAAGACGAAATAAGCTCAGTTTTGACGCGCTGGTCTCTAGTGTCTGATGCTTTCCAGTATCTGCAATGATTTCTGCAAAAAAACGCAGGGATCTCTCGCCGGTTTGGCCTACTCACCGAATTCGAGAGATATCATGCGAGTATTCATCACCTCAACACACCACTCCTCCCCCAGATTTTCTGGGGGTTTTTGTTCGCGCCGTTTTGGCAGAATTTCCCTGTCTCTCTAACCTTACGTCACGTGAGCTGGTGTTGACGAGGTTTATACTACTGATAGTGTAAAGTAAAACTTTCCCGGAACTAGATACACTAAATAGTGGTGCCGGCACGCCCTTGTGCGGTAAGATGCAGTGTCTGTTGTCGAGCCGGGATCCCAAATGTTGCCGTTAGCGCCGGATGAGCACCATGGCCAAGGTTTCACGGATGCACAGCCGCAAAGGAGCGGGCCCCAGCCGTCTGGTTGCCTGCCCCCACAGTGGCATCTTCACCGACGGGGGATGTTCTCCCAATCCGGGGCCAGGGGGATGGGCTGTGGTGGTGGTTCAAGATGATCAAATTGTGGAAGAGTTTTGGGGAGGGGATCCCGATAGCACCAGCAACCGCATGGAGTTGACCGGCCTCATCCGGGCCTTGCAATATTGCCGCCACACCCAGGGCAACGGCGTAAATACCATCTACAGCGACTCCCACCTTTGCGTACAGACCTACAACGACTGGATGGATCGCTGGGCAGCGCAGGGGTGGCGGCGGCGCACCGGGCCGGTGGAAAACTTGGATCTGGTTCAGGAACTGTATCAACTAAAGCAGCAGTGCCCTCAGGTGCAGGTGGTTTGGATCCAGGCTCACGAAGGGTTGCGCTGGAACGAGTACGTGGATGAGTTGGTTGCCCAGGCTCGAGCCAGAGTGACCGTTCCTCCAGAAGTTAGGGGTTGAGGTTCCACACCGGCAGTGGGGGCACTGTGAAACTGGTTAGCAGCAAGATGCTTGCCAAGACTACAAGGCTGTTAGGCTTGGCTTGACTGCAAGGTGCAGAACTTCCTGGATGGTTTTAGCCATGCGCTCCCAGGTAAAAGACTTAACCCACTCTAAGCCTTTCCTGACTTTCTCAGCGCGCAACTTGGGATCCAGAACCTGAACCAGGGTGTCCGACAAAGAGTCCTCTACATAAAATGCAGCTTCTCCTCCTACTTCCACTAAGGCAGAGTTGGGATAGATAATGACAGGGGTCCCACAGGCCATGGCCTCCAATACGGGTAGCCCGAATCCCTCATATGCACTTGGGTAAACCAGCGCCACGGCATTCTGGTAGGCTTGAACCAACTGCTGCAGATCTAGATAAGCATTCATAACAGGTTGCGGAGCTGCCGCCTGTCGATAAGCCTCTGGAGTCGACCAGGAATGAGTGCAAAGGACAGGGAAAGGCTTATAGGACCACTGCTGATAAGCTTCAAAAAATAACTCCTGTCGTTTGTAAGCGCCTTGGTGGCATCCAATCAGCAGCCAGTGCTTGGGAATAGCTGAGGGATCCGGCTTGAATACACTGGTGTCAACCCCAGGGTAAGCTACTACTGCCTCTTTGCCAGTTAGACGCAGCAAGTCACAGGCCGTGTTTTGGCTAACAGCTACAATGCGAGCGGCTGCTTCAAGGGCTGCGTGCTTTTGGCGCCACATGGGATCTGAGAGATCCCAACCCAGCACTTCTGGGATCATGTCATGGAGCAGGAGCACCTGCGGAATGTCAGAGGGCAGGTATGTATGGTAGGTGCTCATAAAAACATCAGCCCCTGACCAAATAAAAGCTTGTCTCAACTCAGGATCATCCCAGCGGGCGTAGCTAAAGGGGTGACCCTGCATTCTCTCGACACCCTGGGGTAGCTCTCCCATGCCACCCCGATCGTAGAAAGTGATGCGAATCCCCAGCTGAGGCAATTCCCGCAGTAAGTTGCGCCAAACTGTAGCAATACCAGTTTGGAACATCTGGAAGAACACCCCGTCCACAAATAGGTGAAGACGTTGCCGCACCTCTACCACCAAGGGATCCCCGTATGCCCAGGGGAAAAAGGGCTGCAGGGAGCAGGGCTTTTCCGCTTTTTGCAACTCTTCCCAAGCTCTGACAGCTCCTTGGTAGCCGTAGTAGGATTCCTTAAACTCCACCTGCTTTCGCAATGCATAGGCATAGTGGTCAAACACTAAGCCCTCTGCTTCCGTTTGGTCTGCGGTCAGAACCCTCTCGGGAAGTCGTCCCTTTCGGATCAATACAGGTGGCTCGTGAGTTTGCCACTCGCACTCAGAGGGATCCCATCTCCAGACCCGCCACCACTCCATCTGGGGGTTGTTGCCCCACTTACCTTTGTTGTCCAGGACAAGATTGGGGCCCACGAAGTAACGACAGTAGAACTGGGCCGCCTCTAGAGTGGGATCTGCTTCAAAGCGTCGATGAACCCGCCGGATTTGTTCGACTGTCCAAATTTCGTCTGCATCCAACTGCCACAGCAAGCAGGGATAGTCAGGTTGGGCTGCCCTGACCATTTCAATTTTGCCATCCCAAAACTGGCCATCGGGCTTCTGAACAAGCCGAACACGGCTGTCTTTGGCTGCCAAGTCCCTCAAGTATTCGACCGTACCATCCAAGCTGTGCCCCTGGAGGTATTCCTCAGGGATGCGGCCGCCGTTGGCTAAGCTCCACCCTGTGTCATGGCGTAAGGCAGCAACGCCCTCGACCACCACCCACTGCCAGGGGATCCCTAGCTTATCCAACTCGCAGAGGGTGGAGTAGTGGCGCTCAATGTACGGCTCTCCGTCTAAAACAATGGTGAAGAAGTGAATGGGAAGAGTGGCTCTGCTGTCTTTAAAGATGGCAAAGCCTTTGCGGACATTTCCCCAGCAAATGAGTCGGTAGCCATAGCTGGAGAGCTCCGTCAAGCAACGGCTGTTCTTAAAAGCGAAGATGTCATCCAGGGCAATATACTTGGGACGAGCACCTCGCTCTAAAAAAACCTGCAGGTCATACCAGCCTGTAAACTCGCCGCCGTCAATGAGAAGAAGGTCGGGGTCGGGAACTCGGCTTGCCCCATCTGTGGGAACAGACTTGAGTAAATCTTGTCCCTCCTGGTGCCATTCCAGAGCCTGCTCTCGGCTATAGGGGACCCAGAAGCTGGAGCAAGATTTCAGCCATTCTTCCACCTCCTCCACTGTAGCGATCCTAGGTTGGGCAGCAGCGTGAATGGGGACACAGCGGGGATCCTTGCTTACCCTTCTAGCCAGCTCTTTGTAGCGCTCAGGATGAGCTTCTATGCTGTAGATGCGAACAGAGTTGGGAAGGGCGTAGCGCAAAACAGCTGTGGATCCTTCTCCACTACTGGCCCCTACCTCGACCACCACCCGCAGGGAGGGATCCCTGCAAATTTCTGCAAGAGCTGCTCCAAAAGGCTCATCTAGCCGGATTTCTGGTGGGATATACCACTCTGGCCAGGCGGAGTCGCCGTTCCGTTTCTGATTGACCCAGTGGCCATACGCAGCAGCAGCTTCTCGATGATAGAAGGAACTGGCTGTGGGTAAAAAGGCATCAGCCTCCTCCTGAGAGAGGTCACGAAGGTATTGAGTAACCTGAAATAGCCACAGGCGCGCCACTTCCTCGCCTGTCTGGGGATCGTAAAGAGAGTTGATAAAGGCATTTGGAGGCCAATCTTCTAGAATTTGCTTCAATACTAACCACACCCAATCCTCTTCCCCAGCTCTAGCGAAGCAGTCAAGGCTGTGCGCCAGCAGCTGAAGTCTATGGTGGTGGTGTACAGGAAGCTTTAGGGCTTCCTCCCGCATGCGTTCTGCAACAGGTTGATAGACAATCGACAGAACTTGCAAAAGTCGCTTTGTCTGTGGCCACAATAACCCTTCTAGAGATCCACCCCTGTACCTTTCTGCAAACTCAGGAGCGATGGAAAGAGCAATGGTCTCTAGGAGAATTGAGGGAATACTTTCTTGTTCGGCCTGGGCAAAAAAGGCAGAGTAGGATCCTTGCCAAAATAAAGTTCCCAGCTGTTCAAAGTTGGTGGCTTGCGTCACAGCTAATGACCCCCATTGCTCTTCCTGCTAGAGAGAAGGAGTAGCTCTGCTTAAGCTCAAGCATAGCAAGGATTGCAACTTCTGGCAAAGGGAGAAGTGTCATTGCCTGGGGAAAAGCAACATGTACAGGAAAGCTTCAAGTTTGTTGCAGGAAATGTTCAACTGATAACTATTCCTGTCTTGGCTGCTATCGCCGCGGGGCAAGCATTTCGTGGACTTTGGTTCACTACAGCTCCTCCAGGCCGAGTTTGGGATCTTATTACGCTACAGCCTATTAAGAGGCTACAGGATACAGCTGTAAGCCTGCCTGTTCTGGACTCATCGGAATCAAGCCTCAGAAACACGACGTTTTGTATCCCTTGATCTGTGAACAGGCCGTAGGTTTACTCACAATTTAGACTATCTTGTTAGACTATCTTGACTTGTGCTAGAGTGGAACGTTTTTTCACTTACAGAAAATTTGGGTTTGCAGGCTCATGCCTAGATGCTACGATTGGCTATATCCACTAGCTGCTTAGGTAGCCGCCATGCAAGTCCAGCTTCATTCTCGGCTGCGCCCTCTCTCCCTTACGTTGATGGCGGTGGGGGGCTCTTGGCTCCTGGGATCCTGCCAACTCAGAGGGCCACAGGTACAGTTGCCCGGCGATGTTCTGCCGGAAACCGCGCTGGTTCCCCAGTCGGCGCCCCTGGTGCTGACCTTTTCTACCCAACCGGAAGAATCTTTTCGCACTCACCCTGACCTTTTGGCCCAGTGGGAGAGCTAGACGGCAGAAGCTTTGGCTGAAACCGGCAAGGAATTCTCTCGGGAAGAGATGCAAGCTTGGGCTGGCGAGCAATTCACGATGGCAGTGGTGATCCCCAATCTGGTGCCCGGAGCTGCCGAGCCGGTGCCTGGGATCCTGTTTGGAGCCAGCACCCGCAACGCTGATTTGTCTGGGCAATTCTTGGCCCGGGTGCGGCAACAGGCAGCAGCAGAAGGGGCCAACTTCGAGCAGCGCCAGGAGCAGGGGGTCACCCTCTATGTGCAAACCAACGGGGAGCCGGGCGAGCGATGGGTAACTGCTGAGTTTGGCAACCGTTTTGTGGCAGTGGCCAACGACCCAAGGGTGATGCAGCAGGCGATTGCTGTGTATCGCGGCGAAGCAGAGCCGATTGGCCGCTCCGAAAGTTTCCGCACCGCTGTTGGCGATCTGTATAAGAGCGGCACGCTGGCCTTTGCCTACTTCAACTTCCAGGCTTTGCAGGAGGATCCCGAATCTTTCAAAGACTGGATGCAGGATCTGGATCCGGCGACGCTGGGATCCCTGCAACCCCTGCGCTCTTTGGCCATGGCTGCCCACTGGCAGGAGCAGGGCCTGCGGCTGCGCATGTTGACCCAGACCGATCCGAAAACCCAGGTGCAGGGGGGGTGGCAAACGGCTCGCGGCGAACTTATTCAGCGGCTGCCCGGCAATGCCTTGGCGGTGCTGACCACCCAGCAGATTGCCCAGCGCTGGCAAGCCGTTATGCCTGAGCTGGAAAAAGATCCGCCGGTCAAGGAGTCGTTAGAGGAGCTGCGGGCTGAGTTTCGCGCCAATACTCGCTTGGACTTGGAAAAAGATCTGCTGGCTTGGATGGATGGGGAGATGGCCCTGCTGGTGGCACCGGATGCCCAGGCCCATCCCCTGTTGCAGGGCATGGGAGCAGCCTTGGTGATCGAGACCAGCCAAAAAGACAAGGCCAACGCGGCCCTGACTCAGTTGGATCGGCTGGCCCAAGAATCCGGAGTAGGGGTAACGGAAGCCGGTGGGCAGGTGATCTGGGCGGATCCCTTGTTTAACCGCCCGCTTTTGACCCGCGCCTGGGAAGGCAACTATTTGATCGTGACCAGCAGCACGGCGGCGCTGCAAACCCTCGCCCAACGCCAGGGCAATTTGCTTCCCCAAACCGAGCCGCTGAAAACCCTCTACGATCAGTTGCCCAAGCCCAACTACGGCTACTTTTTGCTGAATTGGCAAGGGATCCGAACAGTGCTGGAGGCCACACTACCGGGTGGTTTGGCAGGCTTGGAGCCGGAGGCCCGTGAGCTGCTGACCCGCATCGATGGGCTGGGGATTACCAGCTACCCTGCCGGGGATCACGCCTTTGGGTCGGAGCTGCTGGTTACTGTGCCACCAAAGCCCCAGCGATAAAACCGTGTCTCACGTTCTTCAGTCTTCCTAGGGGTTGGGGGTGAGGGCTACAGCCGAATCAAGCCATAGGTGAGAGCATAGCGCACCAGCTCGGTGCGGCTGCTGGTGCCCGTCTTGTTCAGCAGGCGGGTCACGTATTTTTCCACGTTGCGCACGCTGGTTTGCAGCTGCTTGGCAATCTCCTTGTTCATCAGCCCTTCTGCCACCTTCTCCAACACCTGTTGTTCCCGCGGCGTCAGCTCTACCTTGATGGGTGGGGGCAGGGGGGTGGGGGCAGAGGTCTGGGCAGGCGTGGCTGTGGCAAGGGTGCGCTCCGACAGCAGGGCGCGAATCGAGGCCAGCTCGCGGGCCACCACCTCCGAAGGGCTGGCAGCGCGGGATCGCTCAATGAGATTGGAGACAATGGCCACCAGCTCCTCCGGATCGAAGGGCTTGGGCAAATAGGCATCGACACCGGCCCGGTAACCCTGGATGCGGTCGGCGGTCATCCCCTTGGCGGTGAGGAACACCACCGGCAGATGGCTGTAGGGCTCGAGTTTTCGCAGTTGGGCCAAAAATTGATAGCCATCCATGCCCGGCATCATGATGTCGGAGATGATCAACTGAGGCTGGGCCGTGCTGAGCAGTTGCAGAGCCTGCTGGGCGTTGGCCGCCGGGATCACCTCAAAGCCGCTGTCCTCGAGGTAGGCTTGCACCGCTTCCCGTAAGCCGGGTTCATCATCTACTAGCAGAATGCGGGCTGCTGGACTGGCAGCAGGGGGTTCGGGTTTGGCTTGGGGAGAAGAGGCCATCTGGAGCTCCTGGGTAGCGTTCAAGCGTTTGGCGGCACCTGCCATCCCATATCTCTACAATCTTCCTACTAACCTGTGGGCAATCTCAGGCAAAAACAGGAGCCTTGGGGGGAGCTTTCCACCTGGAGATCTCCGCCCATCCGGGTGGCCAAGTCGCGGCTGATGGCCAACCCCAGCCCCTGCCCCGGCTTAGAAAGATCTGCCCGAAAAAAGGGGTCGAAGATCCGCTCCAGATTCTCAGGATGAATACCAGGGCCATTGTCACAGACGGCAACGAACACTTCCCGTTGCGAAGCAGTTGAGGGATCTTCACCCAACTCCACCCTCAGCCGGATCTCACCTGGGGGCGGGGTGTACTTGCAAGCGTTGTCGATCAAGTTATCAAGCACCTGGCGCAGGGCACGCGGATCGGCTTGTACAGGGGGTAGGGAAGGGGGCAGGACGGCTTGAAAGTGGTGTCCCTGGGTTTCGGCCAAGGCTTGATAAATGGGGATCCACTCCCGCAGCAGGTCGGCCAAGGAGAGGGGCTGAAGCTGGAGGGGGGCCGGGATCCCGTCCCAACGCTCGAACTCCGCCAGCAGCTCCTGCAAATGCTTGCACTCCTGTTCAATGCTCAGGCCAATCCAGTGGTTGCGATCCTCGGGGGGCAAGCGTTTTTGCAATAACTTGGCCAGCGTGCTCAGGGCGGTGAGAGGATTGCGCATTTCGTGAAGCAAAGTGGAAAGCTGCTGGGCAGAAAGAGTGACCCCCTTAACCTTGGGTTCTCCGGCTCCGCAGACGGGTTCAGGCTCTGGATGGTGTTCAGCAACTTTTCTGGCTCTCGGCATGGATCCAATCTCTAGACTCTCCCGGCGCTGGCATATCGATCCTAGCCCCATCTTCCCTGGGTTCCGCCACATCAGCGTTGAGACAGTATCGGGATCCCAACTGGGTGGCTTATAGCTGGCGGGGCAGGTAGATGTTGAGAACTTCCCCCCGACGGGCGCGGTGGCGCACGGTGAGGTAGCCCCCCAAGGCGCGGAACAGAGTTTGGGTGACGGGAAGGCTGAGGCTCACTGCACCGGTATCCGGCTGCACGACCAACAACTGCCCAATCGCCTGAGGGGATTTGGGCTCTGCGGCAACAGTGGTGTCGCTGCCCTCAGGTGTGTTGACCTGAAACTGAAGTTTGACCAGCTCCCCTGCGCTGACCAACTGGGCGCGAATGTGGCTGCCAGCCGGCGTGCTGCGGGCAATGCGGTCGACCATGCCGAACAGCACCGCTTCCAGCGCCTTGGGATCGCTGACCACATCCGGCAGCTCATCGGGAATCTCCAACTCCAGTTGGGATCCCCGCCGTTCCACCTGCTCCTGCCAGCGAGGCAGGTTTTGCCGCACCAAGTCCACCAGCGCAATGGGCTCTAGCTGAAGCCGACGCCCCTCCTGTGGGGTAGCAGCGGGCATCACCGTTTCTGTAGCCTGGAAAAACAGCCCGAAGCGGTTGATTTGCTCGGTACATTCGCGGTCAATTTTCTCCACGTATTCCCGTACCCGCGACGGCAGATCGTGCCGCTTCAGGATGAGACTAACCAAGGTGCGGATGGTGCTGAGGGGCGTCTGGATCTCGTGGATGAGAGCCCGCAACAGTTCTGCCTCCGAAAGGCTGTTCTGTTGGCCTTGACCGGCAGGCTGGCCATGGGAAGGAGGAGACCGCCGCTTCTGCCAATCTTCTGGCCGGGTTGTGGGCGCAGGGGAGTTCTCGGCTCTGGCGGGGGGTAAGCGAGCGGGCGGGGATCCCGACTCGGCCAGGTTTCCCAGCAGAAGAAGGCTGCTGAAGCGGGCCAGCACCCGCACATGAGGCTCCATGAGGGGATGGTGCTTGATCAGCTCCTGCCAGAAGGGCAAGCGATCCGGCCTACCCTGTTGAACCCGCTGCTCTAGGATCTGCCAAGCCCGATGCACCACTTCCGGCTCAAAAGACACCATCATCCCCCTCTGCCGCGTGTGGGGGTGATGCCCTTGGGCGGCCACCGCCGAAAAAACAGGGGTGAGCACCAGCAAAAA
>NZ_JANSHS010000150.1:0-2237 GCF_047461695.1 Synechococcus sp. R6-7 | reverse complement strand
AAAAAGCCTGCCTTATTACTCCGCAACACTGTCGTGACGGGGCAGGCCGAAGGGATCCAGAGGCACTTTTTGGGAGATGCAGGAGCTTTAGCTACGGGCCAGGGCGGATCCCAAAAGCAGAGCCATCACTGCCGGCACCAAGGCAATCGCCAGGATGGTGAAAACTTGTGCGTCCGTCATAACCAACTCCCTAACAGTGGAATTGCACAAAAGTTAGCCCCCTCACTCTACCGTAGCTTGAGGGGTAGCCTTGACACCGAGAAGAAAAGCTCAACATTCTTTACAAAGCAGCCCTTGCCCATCCCGCTTGACCGTGGCTCCCAGATCCTCTGCTTGGATCGATTGACATTCTCCCCACCCCTAAAGCTAGGGATTCTTTCTCAGTTTTGGGGTTTTACCCCAGGCAGAAAGGCCGGGGCCTGCGCTGCTGGTTTGCGGGTCATGCTACGATGTTGCTCCGCAACGCCGTCGCGACGGCGAAGCAGTTCTTGCCCATTCCTCCTGCGAAGTTCGGTCTTGGCGTCATCATGGTAGCTGCTCCACAAAGTCTGACCACCTCACGGGATAGCTTGGCCATCCTGGCGGAAACGGATCCCGTTGTTTACCGCCTGATCCAGCAAGAGCTCAACCGGCAGCGGGATCACCTGGAGATGATCGCCAGCGAGAACTTCACCTCTCCTGCCGTCTTGGCAGCCCAGGGCTCGGTGCTCACCAACAAGTATGCAGAAGGGCTGCCGGGCAAGCGCTACTACGGCGGCTGTGAGTTTATTGACGAGATTGAACAGCTGGCCATTGACCGGGCTAAGCAACTCTTCGGGGCAGCCCACGCCAATGTGCAGCCCCACTCGGGGGCGCAGGCCAATTTCGCCGTTTTCCTGGCCCTGCTGCAGCCAGGAGACACAATTATGGGCATGGATCTGGCCCACGGCGGCCACCTTACCCACGGCTCCCCGGTAAACGTCTCCGGCAAGTGGTTCCGCGTGGTGCACTACGGGGTGCATCCGCAGACGGAGCGGATTGATTTTGACCAAGTGCGGGATCTGGCCCTGCAGCACCGGCCCAAGCTGATCATCTGCGGCTACTCTGCCTATCCGCGGACAATTGACTTTGCCGCTTTCCGCGCCATTGCCGACGAGGTGGGGGCCTATCTTCTGGCCGACATTGCCCACATTGCCGGCTTGGTGGCCACTGGACATCACCCCAACCCCGTGCCCCTCTGCGATGTGGTGACCACCACTACCCACAAGACGCTGCGAGGGCCGCGCGGGGGACTCATTCTCACCCGCGACCCAGAATTGGGCAAAAAGCTGGATAAGGCAGTGTTCCCCGGCAGCCAGGGGGGGCCGCTGGAGCATGTTATTGCCGGCAAGGCGGTGGCCTTTGGAGAAGCCCTGCAGCCCAGCTTTGCCCAGTACTCGGCCCAAGTTATCGCCAATGCCCAAGCCCTGGCGGGATCCCTGCAACGGCGAGGCATTCGACTGGTTTCCGGGGGCACCGACAATCACCTGATGTTGCTGGATCTGCGCTCGGTTTCGGCGGTGCTGGAAAAAACTGGGGCGGCGGATCCGGTAATGACGGGCAAACGGGCGGATCGGCTGATGGGGGAGATCCACATCACCGCCAATAAGAACACCATTCCCTTCGACCCACAGCCGCCCTTTGTAGCTAGCGGCCTGCGTCTGGGATCCCCAGCCTTGACCACCCGCGGCTTGGGGCCAGTAGAATTTGAGGAAATTGGGGAGATCATCGCCGATTGTCTGTTTCAGCCTGAGGAGCCTGCTGTATTGGAAGAGTGTCGCCAGCGGGTGGCTCAGCTCTGTCGTCGTTTCCCCCTCTACCCCCACTTGGGATAACCGCAATCCTCGCCACGGCTTGCTATGCCCTACTTGGTTGCCTTTCTGGCTGCTGCCTGTGTGGTTCTGTGGGCAACCCCGGTGGTGAAGGCGGTCGGGATCCGCAGTGGCCAGTTGGACTTTCCCGACGAGCGCAAGATCCACCAGCAACCGATGGTGCGCCTGGGGGGGGTTTCCATCTTTTTTGGCAACTTGGTGGCCCTGCTGTTGCTCTGGGGAGCCGGAGCTTTTGGGGGCTTGCGCACCGAGCAGGAGTACGAGATTTGGGGGGTGACGATCGGTGGGGTTTTGTTTTTTTTGATTGGCCTGGCGGACGACCTGTTTCACCTGTCGCCTTTTTCCCGCTTGTTGATGCAATTCGGCGTGGCTGCTGCCGCCTGGGGG
>NZ_JANSHS010000149.1:0-2748 GCF_047461695.1 Synechococcus sp. R6-7 | reverse complement strand
GACTCCAATGCGGCGGCTTTGGATCTGCTGATGACGGCTATTGAACAGGCAGGCTACAAACCGGGAGCAGATATCGCCTTGGCCTTGGATGTGGCCGCCAACGAGCTGCTGCAGGATGGGCAATATCACTTTGAGGGCAAAGCCCACAGCGCGGCTGATATGGTGGCTTACTACCAGCAACTGCTGGCCAACTATCCCATCCTTTCCATTGAAGATGGGCTAGCGGAAGAAGACTGGGCCGGTTGGCAAGCCATGACCGCTCAACTGGGATCCCGGGTACAGCTGGTGGGAGATGACCTGTTTGTAACCAACCTGACCCGCCTGCAAAAGGGTATCGACAGCGCCGCCGCCAACGCCATTTTGATCAAGCCCAACCAAATCGGCACCCTGACGGAGACTGTCTCGGCCATCCAATTGGCAGTTCAAGCCGGCTTTCGCACCATCATCAGCCACCGCTCTGGCGAGACGGAAGACACCACCATTGCCGACTTGGCGGTGGCCACCCGTGCCGGGCAGATCAAAACCGGATCCCTCTGCCGCAGCGAGCGCATTGCCAAGTACAACCAACTGCTGCGCATCGAAGACGAGCTGGGGGAAGCGGCAGTTTATGCCGGTCGGGTGGGCCTGGGTCCTAGAGCTCGCTAACTTCCCGTTCCGTCCCAGGGGATCCCTAGCACCTGCACCAAAAAGGCCCAGCGGTCGGCAGCTTCCTCAATCAGCTTGCTGGTGGGCTTGCCGGCCCCGTGCCCTGCCTTGGTGTCGATGCGGATGAGGATGGGCTGGGATCCCCCCTGGGCTGCCTGCAGGGCAGCGGCAAACTTGAAGCTGTGGGCGGGCACCACCCGGTCGTCGTGATCTGCGGTGGTGATCAGGGTGGCGGGATAGGCAGTGCCGGGCTTGAGGTTGTGCAGAGGGGAATAGGCGTAGAGGGCCTTGAATTCCTCCGGGTTCTCCGGGGATCCGTACTCGGAGATCCAGGCCCAGCCGATGGTGAACTTATGAAAGCGCAGCATGTCGAACACCCCCACTGCCGGCAGGGCCGCTGCAAACAGCTCCGGCCTCTGAACCAGGCAGGCCCCCACCAGCAGGCCGCCGTTGCTGCCGCCGGAGATGGCCAACTTGGCGGGGTTGGTGTAGCCATGGGCTATCAGCCACTCGGCAGCGGCAATAAAGTCGTCGAACACCTTTTGCTTGTTGAGCTTGGTGCCCGCCTGGTGCCACTCTTCTCCGTACTCGCCGCCGCCGCGCAAACTTGGCTGGGCATAGACACCGCCCATTTCCAGCCAGGCCACCAGACCCACTGAAAAGCTGGGGGTAAGAGAGATGCCAAAGCCGCCGTAGCCATACAGCAGAGTGGGGTGATCCCCTGTCCGAGCCAGGCCGCGGCGGTGGACAAGAAACATGGGGATGCGGGTGCCATCTTTGCTGGTGTAGAACACCTGCTGCACCTCGTAGGCCTGGGGATCGAAATCCACCTGGGGCTGACGGAACAGGGTGCTGGTGCCGCTGGTGAAATCGTAGCGGTAGATGGTGGGCGGGGTGGTGAAGCTGGTGAAGGTGTAGAAGGTCTCGGTGTCGTAGCGCTTGCCGCCAAAGCCGCTGGCGGATCCCAGCCCGGGCAGCGGAATTTCCCCCAGGTAGCTACCGTCTAAAGCAAAGGTCTTGATCTGGGTGTGGGCGTCTTTGAGGTAGAAGGCCACAAACTGATTGTTGATCAAGCTAACCCCCTGCAGGGTCTCCTCCGCCTCAGGGATCACCTCCTGCACCCGGTCAGGCTGCTCCAAGTCAATCGCCACCAGTCGCCGCCGAGGAGCTTGGCAGTCCGTCAACAGCCAAAAGCGGGATCCGTCGTTGCCCACGAAGCTGTATTCGGCCTCAAACTCGCGGATGAGCTCTACTACAGGAGACTGGGGATCCCGCAAGTCTTTGTAGAAGATGAGGTTTTTGGGATCCGTGCCCCGCCAGACGGAGATGATGAGGTAATTCCCATCTTCAGTAACCCCGCCGGCAAAGCCCCACTCTTTTTGGTCGGGGCGGTGATAGACCAAGACATCTTCTGACTGGGAGGTGCCCAGGCGGTGGTAGTAGAGCTTTTGAAAGTAGTTGGCGCTTTCGTATTCGCTGCCCGGGGCCGGTTCGTCGTAGCGGCTGTAGAAAAATCCCTGCCCATCCAGCGTCCAGCTCGCCCCGGAAAACTTGACCCAGCGGAGGTGATCCGGCAAATCCTCGCCGGTTTCGATGTCCCGCACCTTCCATTCTTGCCAGTCGGAGCCGGAGCGGGAGAGACCATAGGCCAGATACCGCCCATCACGGCTGATGGCAATGCCCGCTAGAGCCACCGTGCCGTCTTCCGAGAAGGTGTTGGGATCCAGCAAAACCCGCGCCTGGCCCTCTAGACTTTCTTGGGTGTAGAGAACGCTCTGGTTTTGCAGGCCGTCGTTTTTGAAGTAGAAGTAGCGGCCCCCTTCTTTGAAGGGCTGGCTGTATTTTTCATAGTTCCAGAGCTGGGTCAGGCGTTCTCGGATCCGCTGCCGGGCTGGGATCTGCTGCAAGTAGTTAAAGGTAAGGTGGTTTTGCGCCTCAATCCAGGCCCGCGTCTGCTCCGAATCCAGATCCTCCAGCCAGCGGTAGGGATCCGGCACCGGCTGCCCGTGGTAGATGTCCACAACAGTGGGATCGGGATAGCTGGGCGGGTAGTTGAGCATGAGACCTAAGCGCTAGAGCATGACTCTAGTCAATAATAAGCTC
>NZ_JANSHS010000148.1:0-9619 GCF_047461695.1 Synechococcus sp. R6-7 | reverse complement strand
TATCCTAACATAAGATCAACACGACCTAGATCGCTGGGTCGCACAGCATCACCTGGGAAGGCTGTCCACTCACCGGCAAGCAGTTCAGATCCAATTGCCAAAGCTGAGACAGGTGAGATTTCTCTGCTTTGGGCACCTGCAGCCAAACCTTGCCTCTTTGGCCCACTTGCAACACCTGTGAGCCGTCAGGCACGGCCATCTGGGCCAGGGGATCCCCTTTTTCACTGTACAGCCAGAGGGAAGTGGATTGCTCGCCCTCTCGACACAGCAGCAGCACGCCCCAAGGGGCCTTGGCCATCTGGACAGGCCAACCTTTCAAAAACCAGCGGCGCACCCGCAGCGGATTCACCTGCACCGAGTCGAGATAGGGGCAGCAACCTTGCTGGCCTTCCCTTCCCTCATCTGTTGCCGCAAAGAGCAACCGTTCTCCCAAGCTGATCACCCCCCCTTGGGGATCCAAGGGCAGGCGATGGCGAACGGGCTGGGATCCCGTCTGCAGAGACCAACCGGTCGCGACAGTGGGATGGTGTCCCTTGGGATAGGGCAAGAGGCTCATCTCCACCCACTGCTGCCCCACACCTGTCAACAAAACCAGATGCTCCGAGAGGGCCAGCAAGCGGGACAGGGATCCCTGCCAAGGCCAACGAAAATAGCAGCGGGAATCGGGGAAAGGCTGTGTTCCTGTCGACGTGGCCGGCTGCCATTGTACGGCCCCCAACTCTTGGGCGGTGGCCCAGAACAGCTCCTGTCGCTCTGCCAGCCAGGTGGCCTGCCAATCCCCTTCAAAGCTGAGCAAGGTACGGATGCGGCTGGGGCTGAGGTGCAAAAGGCTGCTTTGGGAGAAGGCCAGGGCCTCTGGGAAGGTGTTCAAGGGCAGCACCGCCCGAATCGGCTCATCCAGGGGGAAACGGGCCAAAGCAGGGGATCCCGAGGCAAGGTTCTGGAGCTCCAGCCATTCCAGCCTCTGGGGAGTCACCCGCAACAGCAGCGGCGATCTGGAGCCGCTGGGATCCTCGCAGATGCAGAACTTTTGCTCGGCCAGGAACTCCATCCCGCCAGTGTCAACAGAGCCCAGATCCGGCAGATCCCAAACCTGTACCCCAGGGGGCGGCCACCTGGGCAGGCGAGGGCCAACCCAACAACTGGCCGGCTCTTGCCACTCTTGGGCAAACACCGCCAAGGCCGACCGCATTTGGGCAGCAGTGCGGAACCGTCGCGAGGGCAACTTGCGTAGGGCTATCTCCAGCACCTCCCGCAGCGGGGCAGGGATCCCTTCTGGACAGACAAACGGCTGGTTGAGGTGGGCGTGCATCAACTGGCCGGGAGATCCGGAAAAAGGCCGTCGGCCCGTCAGCAGCTCCACCAGGATGATCCCCACCGCGTAGAGATCGGAAGCGGGACTGAACTGGCCATAAAACCGCTCCGGGGCCATGTAGGCAGGGGATCCGGTGGCGGTGATCTCGCCGGCAGCAGGCTGCAGGCGACGGGCGATGCCAAAATCCGTCAACTTCAGTTGCCAGCCTTGGGGCGTGGGCTTGAGCAGGATGTTCTCGGGCTTGACATCGCAGTGGATCACCCCCTGGCAATGGGCATGCTCCAACCCGGCCAAAATCTGATCCACAAAGCCCAAAACCTGTTTGACCGGCAGCCACAGCCCCTGTTCCACCTGGTTGATCAGCTCCCGCAGAGTGCCCCCCTCGCAGTACTCCAACACCAGGTAGCGACCCTCGCGGGCATGTTCGAGGGCATAGCAGCGGGTGATGTTGGGGTGGTTCAGGGTGAGCAGATGGCGCAGCTCCCGCAGCAGATTTTGGGTGGGAAAGCGCTCCGCCTGCAGCTCCTTCAGGGCCACCAGCTCTCCCCCCTGGTGGGGACGGGCACAGAACACGCGCCCATACTGCCCTTGGCCGGCCAAACCCAACATTTGGTAGCTATCGTGAATCGACTTGAGGGTACGGCTGCGTCGGGACACGGCCCCAGCCCAAGGGAAATCTCAGCACCTTTATCCCTAGCATGGAAATCTCCTCCCAGAATCGCCGCTTTTGGCGAATAGCCAGTTTCTTCCCAGCCGGGAAGCTATGAACCAGTCAATTGCTTGAGCAGCTCCGCCGCGTGGGTTTCCACGTTGATCTTGGTGATGATGGCCTCGATCTTCCCCTCCGGATCGATCACAAACGTGGTGCGGTGAATGCCGTTGTACTCTTTGCCCATAAACTTCTTCGGGCCAAAGACGCCATAAGCACTGGCCACCTTGCCTCCTTCATCCACCAACAACGGAAAAGGGAGCCGGAACTTCTGGGCAAATTTTTGGTGGGAACGGGCATCGTCGGCGCTCACCCCCAAGATGGCGATGCCGTGGGCTTGATAGTCAGCGTAGGCATCCCGAAAGCCACAGGCTTCTCGGGTGCAGCCGGGAGTGTTGTCTCGTGGGTAGAAGTAGAGCACCACCCGCTGGCCCCGCAACTGGCTCAAGCTGATGAGATTGCCCTCGGCATCGGGCAGGGTGAACTCCGGAGCCGGATCCCCAACCGCAAGGGGCATAGGTGGGATCCCTCCTCAGACTGATTTTTTGGGAGAGAGAATCATCGTGATGTTTCGCCCTTCCTTTTGGGGAGGCTGCTGCATTTCCGCCACGCCCTCCAGGTCTTTGAACAAGCGCTGCAGCAATTCTTCCCCCAGCTCGGCGTGCTGGGCCTCGCGACCGCGGAACATCACGGTGGCTTTCACCTTGTCTCCATCCCCCAAGAACTGTTGGGCGCTGCGCAGGCGCACGTTGTAGTCGTGCTCGCCGATGTTGTAGCGAAACTTCACTTCCTTGATCTCGGCAGTGTGTTGCTTCTTGCGGGCCTCCCGTTCTTTCTTCTCCTTCTCAAACTTGAACTTGCCGTAGTCCATGATGCGGCAGACGGGCGGGTCGGCCTTTTCGCTCACCAAGACCAAGTCCAGATCTTTTTCTTCTGCCAGGCGCAGGGCTTCGCGCGGGCTCATGATCCCCAACTGAGTGCCGTCGGTATCGATAAGGCGGATTTTGGGGAAGCGGATGCGCTCGTTGATAGCCGGCAGCTCTGCGCGCTGCTTGCGGGGGAAGCGGTCAGGTGGACGCTCTACGGTCAAGTTTTCCTCTCTCAACGAAATAACAACACAAGACAAATGCTAAGTAGGACTAGCCCCCTTCGGAGCAGTGCCGAACCCTGAGTTTGGACTCTCCAATCAAAGTCGGCCACTGGCCCGCAGGCCAAGGCAGGCTGCACCTATACTAACCGGCATTTTCCGTCTCTTTCTAGAGCCGTCAAGCGTTGTCAAGGCCCGCTCACTTGGGGATCCTGCCAGGCCGCGGTAGGATACCAAAGTGGCGATCTTGAACAGGATCGAGGGTTGTTTGTCGGCCAGCAGGGAGGGCAGAAGCGGTGCAGCTCGGTTTAACGGAACGGGAACTGACAGAGTTGGCCCAAAAGTCGGTTCAGCTCATCCTCAGCCCGCGGGAAGGGGATAGCGAAGCGCTGATCCAGTACAAGTCTTCGGCAGAATTTCGAGCGGGGGTGCATCTGGCCTGTGCGGCCATGGTGTTGGTCTTGGCAGAGAACAACGAGCGCCTCAGCCAGCAGTTGCAGGCTACTTTACAAAACTTATCTGCAGCCGTCGAGACACCCTCAGAGAAGGCTGCCGGAAGCTAGCCCAAGGATCCGCGAACGGGGGAGGAAAAGCCTTGGCTGAGGTGCGCAGCGAACGAGACTCAATGGGGGAGCGGCAACTACCCCAGTCGGTTTACTACGGCATCCAGACCGCCCGTGCCCTGGAGAACTTCCCCATCAGCGGCCTCAAGCCCCTGCCAGAGTATGTGGAGGCCTGCGTGCTGATTAAAAAGGCGGCGGCGGAGGTCAACGGCGAGCTGGGGTGCATTCCGGCAGAGGTGGCCAAGGCGATTGTCCAAGCGGCGGATGAGATCCTCCAGGGATCCCTGCGGGATCAGTTTGTGGTGGATGTGTACCAAGCAGGGGCGGGCACCTCCCACCACATGAACGTCAACGAAGTGCTGGCCAACCGCGCTCTGGAGATCCTGGGGGAGCCCAAGGGCCGCTACGAGCGGGTCAGCCCCAACGACCATGTCAACTACGGCCAGTCCACCAACGATGTCATCCCCACCGCCATTCGTCTGGCTGCCCTGCTGCGGGTGCGACGGGATTTTCTGGGCACGCTGGACAATTTGGTAGCGGCGCTGGAGCAGAAGGCCCAAGAGTTTCGCGGCATCCTCAAGGCCGGTCGCACCCATTTGCAGGATGCGGTGCCAGTGCGGCTGGGGGATAGCTTCGGCGCCTACGCGGCCATCTTTGCCCAACACCGTCGCTGGATTGAGGAGGCCAGCCAGGCCCTGTGCGGCTTGGGGCTGGGGGGAAGCGCCGTCGGCACCGGCCTCAACACTCATCCCCAGTACCGGCAAAAGGTGGTGCAACGGCTGGCAGAGTATACCCAGTTGCCCCTCACCCCTGCTCCCCACCCCATGGCGGCGATGCAGAGCATGGCCCCCTTTGTGCATCTGTCGGGATCCCTGCGCAACCTGGCCCAAGATGGCATCAAGCTGGCCAACGACCTGCGGCTGATGGATTCTGGCCCCAAGACCGGCCTGAAGGAGATCCAACTGCCGCCGGTGCAGCCCGGCTCTTCCATCATGCCTGGCAAGTACAACCCGGTGATAGCCGAGATGTTGAACATGGTCTGTTTCCAGGTGATTGGGCTGGATACCGCCATCACCCTCGCAGCCCAAGCGGGGCAATTTGAGCTCAACGTGATGATGCCCCTGATTGCCTATGACCTCCTGCACAGCCTACAGATCCTAAACAACAGCCTGCGGGTCTTTGCCGAGCGCTGTATTCAAGGCATCACCCCCAAACCGGAGCGCTGCCGTAGCTACGCAGAAGGGACGCTGGCTTTGGTGACCGCCCTCAACCCCTACATCGGCTATTTGCAAGCTGCAGAAGTGGCCAAGGCTTCTTTGGAAACCGGCCAGTCCATTCGGCAGATTGTCTTAGAGCGCAACTTGATGACCCCGGAACAGGTGGCCAAGGTGCTGGATCTGGAGGCGATGAGCCAAATGCAGTCCTAACCCATTCGCTACAGTGGAGGCATACTGCTCCTGCCTGGCCATGACCATCGCCCCCTATCGCTGGCCCACCCAGCACGACTTGCCCGATACAGACGACACCCCCTTGGACAACGAGGATCAAGGCCGCCAATACCCCCTCCTCCGGGAACCGCTGCTGCTGCACTGGTCAGATCGGCAAGACTTTTTTGTGGCTTGCAATATGGGCCTTTACTACGCCCTACCCCGGCAGGTCATTGTTCCAGATTTGTTTCTGGTGCTGGGGGTTCCCCGTTGGCGGGATGGCACTGCCCGCAAAAGTTATGTGGTTTGGGATGAAGGGAATATCTTGCCTATTCTCATCTTGGAGATCATCTGCAACGACCAGGGGGAAGAAAAACCCGGACAAGCCAAATTCCAGCTCTACGAAAGGCGGCTGCGGATCCCCTACTACGTCACCTTCGAGCTAGAGACCGATGAGCTGAATGTTTATCAACTCCAGGGCGGACACTATGAGCTGCTCCCCGGCTCAGGCGCTGGAGAACATCCCCCAATTCTGTTGCCCGATTTGGACTTGAGTATCGGTCGGTGGTGGGGATCCTACGAGGGGCGAGAACGCTTTTGGGTGCGCTGGTATGATAGGGCAGGGCAATTGTTGCCTACGGGAGCTGAACTAGAACGGCAGCGGGCTGAATTGGAACGGCAACGGGCTGAATTGGAACGGCAGCGGGCAGAATTGGAACGCTCCCGAGCCGAACGACTGGCCCAGCGGCTACGGGAACTGGGAGAAGACCCTGAATTTTGATCAGCTTTTCCAGGGATCCCCAAAAAAGAAATCTCCACCTACCCCCTACACTGGAATCCTGGCATTCCAGGGGGACATGATGACCAGACAGCGACTCAGTTTGTGGACGAAGCTGGCCTATGGGGTGGGGGATCTGGGCACAGGCATGACGGCCAACATCCTCATCTTTTTCCTGCTGCCCTTTCTCACCAATACCGTTGGCATGTCGGCAGGCCTAGCCGGCAGCATCTACGCCATCACTCGCTTTTGGGATGCCATCAACGATCCCATCATCGGCATTCTCAGCGACCGCACCCGCACCCGTTGGGGCCGTCGCCGCCCCTGGCTGCTGTTTGCAGCCCTCCCCTTTGGCCTCACGTTCCTGGCCCAGTGGTGGATCCCTTTTCCCGGTCGGATTGGCCCCCTGTTTGCCTACTACCTGGCGGTGTCGCTCTTGTTCAATACCTTCTACTCTGCGGCCAATATTCCCTACGCCTCCCTGACAGCGGAGCTGACCCAGGATTACGACGAGCGCACCCAGCTCAACCAATTCCGCTTTGCCTTCTCTGTAGGGGGCAGCATGGTTGCGGTGGTTACTTTTCCGCTCTTGGTCAACCTGCTGCCGGATCGGGCTGCCGGCCACCTGCTGGCCGGAGCCTGTTTTGGAGTGATCTCGGCTGTGCCCTTGCTGATCTGTTTTTGGGGGGTGCGAGAACGGTATCCATCCCAACGGGATCCCATGCCCCTGGTTCAACAACTGCGGGTGGCCTTCAGCAACCGCCCCTACCTGTTTGTCAGCGGCATCTACCTGTGTTCTTGGCTAGCGTTTCAGTTCACAGCCACAATCATCCCTTATTTCATCGTCTTCTGGATGGGCCTGCCGGAGGTGTGGATTTCCTTGGTGGTACTGGCGGTACAGGGGATCGCAGTGCTGACGCTGTTCGGTTGGACCCAACTGAGCACCCATCTGGACAAGCGCACCATGTACCTCATTGGGGCGGGGTTTTGGCTGATCTCGCAGGCAGGCCTGTTTTTTCTCCAGCCCGGGCAGCAGGGGATCATGATTGGGCTGGCTCTGTTGGCCGGCATTGGGGTTTCTGCTACAGCCTATCTCGGCCCTTGGTCGATGTTGCCGGATGTGATCGATCTGGATGAACTACAAACCGGGGAGCGGCGGGAGGGGATCTTCTACGCTTTTATGGTCTTCTTACAAAAGGTGGGCCTGGCGCTGGGACTGTTTTTCGTGGGGCAAGCTCTGGATTGGGCCGGCTTTGTGCCTTCGGTGGCCGGAGAGGCCCTGCCCATCCAGCCGGAATCGGCTTTGTTGGCCATTCGCGTTGCCATTGGCCCCTTACCGGGAGTGGCTTTGATCGGCGGGATCTTGCTGGTGTGGTTCTACCCAATCACCCGGCAGCGTCATCAGCAGATCCTGATGGAATTGGAAGAAAGACGGCAACAATACCACCCCAGCATCGAAAGATCTCCTTAGACCGCAAAATAGGCTACGGTTTCTAGCGGCAGAGCAACTGGCGCAATTGCGGGGGTTTTGATCTTCGGCCCAGGCTACTCCTCTCTCAGGGGCCTGCAGGATTACCTCATCAATGGCCTGAAAAAATGGCCTGAAAATCGATCACTCCTTCATCTCGCGCTGGGGGCCGAATGGAGAAAATGCCGAGACCATTCGCCTGATCATCACCTTGGCCCGCAGCCTGGGAATGGATGTCACTGCCGAGGGGATCGAAACCCTACAGCGACTGCACCAATGAGGCTGTTGAACTGCGAGTATGGCCAGGGCTATTTCTTCGCCAAACCTCTCTAGGATGCAGAGCAAATGCTGCGGTTGCAATTGGACAAGAGGTGAAGGGATCCCTGCCCTCAGTCTAGGATGATGCGCAGGCCGCTACCCGAGGGAGTCACCGGTTCAGAGCTGGGCAAAATCCGCAGCCCACTGCCGGAGGGCCGGGTCACCGTGTTGTCGATGTTCACAAGGAAGGTGTTGGATTGGCCGTCCCGCTCATACACCACCACGTCGTTGCGGTTGAACTGGGAGCGACAGATGATGGGGGAGTTGTCGGCAGCAGTAGCCGCACTGCAGCGGTAGCCAGGGGCAGAGACGATCTTGCCTTCTTCATCGATGGAAAAAGGAACTGCAGAGGGCAAGATTGGAGAAAAGACCGGCTGGTCGGGATTGAGGATCACCGAGCCACCTGTGCTGGGTTCTACCACGATCCCCCGCCCGTCGATGACGATCCGCTGCGCTTGGGCGGGAGAGACGGCCAGCGGCCCCAAGAGCAAAGCCAGGCTTAGGCCGAGTTGGAGGGGAAACAACAGCTTCATTGGATATCTCCTTTGGCCCAGGGCCATAATAGCTTCCAGGGATCCGCCAACGATCCTTGCAGGGGATGGATCCCTGGCTCAACCTAACTTGATCTTGACTTGATCTTGGCCCAGATGTCGGGCCGAACCCAGGGCGGAAGCCGTCACCTCTGTTGCCAAGATGGGCACTTTGCCGTCGGCTCGACTACCACAGCCCCGAGCGGCCCAACGCCAGCCCGACCACCAACATGCCCAACACCAAAAAGGGCTGCGCGCTGGCTTGGTATTTCACATCGTTGTTCAAAGGATCCCGCAGCAGGTACATATCTTGGAAGGTTATTTGCGGGATGATCAGCAGCACCAAAAGGGCCGCGTAAAGTTTTAGGCCCGCCCCCAGCAAAAACGAGGCCATGCCGAACTGGAACAGGTCGATCATCAGCACCGAGATCCAAGCGGCCCCCATCGCCCCAAACATCACCGGCAAAGAGGCCAAGCCAAACTGCCTATCCCCCTCGATGCTTTTGAAATCGTTGACCACAGCAATCCCCAGCCCGGCCAAGCTGTAGATCAGCGTCAGGATGCAGACCGTCCAGTTCAGCTCGCCAAACAAGGCGTGACCTGTCCACCAGGGCAGGGCGATGTAGCTGGCGCCCAGGGCGTAGTTGCCCAGCCAGCCGTTGCGCTTGAGCTTCAGGGGCGGCGCCGAGTAGATGTAGGCAATCAGGGCTCCTGCCAGCGCAATGCAGGTGATCACCGGGAAGTCATGGCCCGTGTACCAGTCCAGAGCGTAGGCCAAGCCCAACCCCAAGATCAGCAGCACCCAGATTTGGATAACCACCCGCTGCAGAGAGATGGCCCCCGAAGGGATCGGGCGGTAGGGCTCGTTGATGGCGTCGATCTCGCGGTCGTAGTATTCGTTCACCGTTTGGGTATAGCCCGTCATCAGGGGGCCCGCCAGAATCATGCCCACCAAAATGAGAGCCACATTCTCCCAAGTCCAGGTGAAGTGACCGGAAGATGCCGCCCCCGGAATCAGACCCCACACCAAAGGGATCCAGGTGACAGGCTTCATCAGTTGCAAGTGCAACTGCCAAATGGAGCGAGACTCCACCTCTGCTCCTTTCATGCCCAGCAGTTGACGGACACGCTGCGCATTCGACCCGCCGGTGCCAGGGGATCCCTTGCCGGGATCCGAGTCTGGGGTGGTTTCTTCCGCAGTAGCTCCTACCTCCTCTAAACTGGGCTCTGCAGCAAAGGCCATCTCAGCCGCCACTTCCGGCAAGGAGGGATCTTGAGGGATCTTTTCGCTCATGGTGGGATGCGCAATCAAACTGCAATAACGGGGATAACCACCCCCATTCTGAGACATCCTAGCCGGATTGCTCAAACAAGAGGAAAGAGTCAGAAAGTTTAAAGTCAGCTAGAAATCGCAGGAGCCCCGC